>NZ_JBATXN010000099.1:0-4100 GCF_049673265.1 Mycobacterium sp.
CCTCGGACGTCAGCGCATCGAGCTCGCGCAACCGCGCCACTGTCGGCAGAAAACCGTTGAACACCGCATCGGACGGGTCGGTGCTGTGATCCCAGGCGATCTGGCCGTCCGCCCATCCCAGGTACTGCTCGCCGGCGCCGAGGGCTTCCAGTCCGGCCCGCACTCGCGGGACGAAGTCGGCGATGTACATCTGCACGACGACCCCAAACGTGCTGTCCCCCAACGCAGACCGCAATCCCGAGCGCCGCTCGTCGTCGATCATCGAGACGTCGACGCTGAACTGTTCGGCGAAATCGGCTACGACGGCTTCGACGTCCGATCCCGGGCTGCTCGCCTCGACCTCGGCAGGAAGCGGAGGCAACGACAACGTCTCCGCGCACACCCGCCGGACCAGGGCGGCAGCCCGGCCGTCGCCAGGCGACAACGCAACCAGCCGGGTCAGCTCGTCGTCACGCACCCAAGCATTATGTCGCCTGGCTGACTGAGGACATATGAAAGTCGGGAATCCGCAGCGACGGCATCGCCGTCCGGGTGACCCAATCGCCCCACTCCCGCGGCAACGTCCGCTCGCTGACACCCATCTCGGTAGCCCGTCGCAGCAGGTCTAACGGGCTCTCGTTGAACCGGAAGTTGTTGACCGCCGCCGTCACCTCGCCGTCTTCGACCAAGTAGACGCCGTCGCGAGTGAGCCCGGTCAGCAGCAGCGTGGTCGGATCAACCTCGCGGATGTACCAGAGCGTGGTCAGCAGCAGACCGCGCTCCGTCGCCGCGACCATTTCCGCCAAGGAGTCGCTGCCGCCGGTCATCACCACGTTGTCGGCGGCCACCGCGACCGGAGCCGCGAACTCCGCGGCCGCGGCCCGCGGATAGGCCAGCGCATTGATCACCCCGTCGCGGATCCAATCCACCCGCTCGATAGCCATCCCGTTGTCGAATACCGACAGCGTTTCCGACGAACTCGGGGTCGCCACGAACGGGGTACACCCCAAACCCGGCACGCTCGGATCGGAATACAGCGTCAGCGGCAGATCGGTCAGCCGCTCCCCCACCCGGGTTCCGCCGTCAAGCGAACACAAGGCCGTGCGGCCTTCCTCTGCGCCCCGCCCGGCCATCGACCAACCCAGGTAGACCATCATGTCGGCGACCGCCGACGGCGGTAGGAGGGTCTCGTAGCGGCCTTCGGGTAGCTCGACGGTGCGCTCGGCCCAGCCCAGCCGCATCGACAGCCGCTCCAGCAGCAAATCCGTTGGGACACCAGCGAAATCGGGTGTGCCCACTGCTACCCATGCGCTGGCACCGTCGCGTTTTCCGTTAATCTCCACCGAACCGGTTGGCTGGGTGTAGCGACGCCGCAATCCGCCCGATGTCGCCAGATACACCGTCTCCAGCGCGTGCCGGGCAAAACCGTACAACTGGTCGGTGCCACGGAAGCCGCGACTCAGGCCACGGGCGACGTCGGCGAACACCTCGGGGCCGGTGGCCGGCGTCGGGGCATCCCAGTCCGCGGGCGCACCGTTGCCGGCTAGCAGCGGCGCGGCGTCCCGGGCATCCGGCGCTGCCACGGCAGCCGCCTGCGACGCCGCGACTAATTCCTCGATCACCGACGGGTCCACCTCGGACGAGGTCAACGAGCCCACCCGCGCGGTATCGCCATGGCGGACAATCGAAATCACGGTTGTATGGCGGGCGGTTGACACGCCGTTAGTGGTCATCGAATTGTTCGCCCACCGCAGCGACGCAGCGATCCGGTCGATGACCAGCACGATGGTCTCATCGGCGCGTCCCCGCCGCGCCGCGGCTTCCAGCGCGATGTCGATCACCTGCTGCGCGCTGATCATTGGCCGGCCTCGATGCGGGCGTTAAGCACGTTGACGCCGCGGAACAGCGCCGACGGACAGCCATGGCTGACCGCCGCCACCTGACCGGGCTGGGCTTTACCGCAGTTGTACGCCCCACCGAGGCGCCAAGTCGACGGCCCGCCAACGGCTTCCATCGAATTCCAGAAATCGGTGGTGATGGCCTGATAGGCGAGGTCGCGTAGCTGGCCGTCCAGGCGTCCGTTGCGGATGCGATAAAACCGCTGTCCCGTGAATTGAAAGTTATACCGCTGCATGTCAATCGACCAGGATCGGTCGCCGACGATGTAAATGCCGTCATCGACGCGGGCGATCAGGTCGGCGGTGCTGCGGTCCTCGGGACTGGGTTGCAGCGAGACGTTGGGCATCCGCTGAATCGGTACATGGTGCGGCGAGTCGGCGTACGAGCAGCCGTTGGAGCGCGCCAGGCCCAACCGCGGTGCGAACACCCGGTCCAGTTGATAACCGACGAAGGTCCCGTCGCGCACCAGATCCCAGCTCTGGGCGGCCACGCCCTCGTCGTCGTAACCGACACTGGCCAAGCCGAATTCGACGGTCCGGTCGGCGGTCACGTTCATCACCGGCGAGCCGTAACGCAAGCTGCCGAGCTTGTCGGGGGTGGCGAACGACGTGCCGGCGTAAGCGGACTCGTAGCCGATGGCCCGATCGTATTCTGTTGCGTGCCCGATGGATTCGTGAATCGTCAGCCACAAGTTCGTGGGGTCGATCACCAGGTCGGTCGGGCCCGGCGTCACGCTGGGCGCCTTGATCTTTTCGGCCAGCTGCGACGGCATCTGCGCAAGCTCGTCGGTCCAGTTCCAGATTTCGTCGCCGGCCAGCATCTCCCACCCGCGGCCCATCGGCGGCGCCAGTGTGCGCATCGAGTCGAACCCGCAGCCGCCGGTGTCGATGGTGACCGCCTCCAGGACGGGCATCAGCCGCACCCGCTGCTGGGTGATCGACGAGCCGAAGGCGTCGGCGTAGAACGTCTGCTCCTTGACGGTGTTCAGGCTGGCCGACACGTGGTCCACGCCGTCGGCGGCCATCAACCTCCCGGAGTACTCGTCGAGCACGGCGACCTTGTCGGCGGTGGTCACCGCGAACGGGTCGATCCCATAACTCGAGACCCAGGTGACGTCGCTGTACACCGGCTCGGCTGCCAGCTCGACGGGGTCGGTGTTCAGCGCCGCCAGCGTCCTGGCCACCCCGACAGCCCGTCGCGCGGTGTCCGCCGCAACGGTCGGCGACAGCTCGGCGTGCGAGGCGAATCCCCAGGTCCCGTCGACGACCACTCGGACCGCCACGCCGAGCTCGCGGCTGAGAACCGCGGTCTCCAGCTGGCCGTCGCGCAGGTGGATGACCTCGGTGATGAGCCGGTGAATCCGCAGGTCGGCGTGGCTGGCCCCGGCCGCAGTGGCCGCCGACAGTGCGGCGTCGGCCAGTTCGTGGCGGGGCAGGTCCAGAAAGTCGGCATCGATCCCCCGGTTCGGTGTCACATCTCCACCGTAACGACCGGCATTATTACCCTCATGCGCCGATCGACCGCGCTGGGCTATGCGCTGCTCGCCCCGAGCCTGTTCGGGGTGGTCGCGTTTTTGCTGCTGCCGATCCTGGTGGTGGTGTGGCTGAGCCTGCACCGCTGGGACCTGCTCGGGTCCATCGAGTATGTCGGGGGCGAGAACTGGCGCTCGGTGCTCAGCGACTCGGCATTCGGCAATTCACTGTTGGTCACGCTGATGTTCGTTGCGATCGTGGTCCCGACGCAGACGGTGCTCGGGCTGTTGGCGGCGTCGTTGCTGGCCCGCGATCTGCCTGGAAGCGGATTGTTTCGCACGCTCTACGTGCTGCCGTGGATCTGCGTGCCGCTGGCGATCGCGGTGATGTGGCGCTGGATCCTGGCGCCCACCGATGGCGCGGTGAGCACCGTGCTGGGTCATCGCATCGAATGGCTCACCGATCCCGGTCTGGCGCTGCCGGTGGTGTCGGCCGTGGTCGTATGGGCCAATGTCGGCTACGTCGCGCTGTTCTTCCTGGCCGGCATCCTGGCGATCCCGGCCGACGTTCACTCCGCCGCACGCATCGACGGGGCCACCGCCTGGCAGCGGTTCCGGCGCATCACGCTGCCGATGCTGCGACCGACCATGTTTTTCGTGCTGGTCACCGGAGTGATCAGTGCCGCACAGGTTTTCGACACCGTCTATGCGTTGACCGGCGGCGGCCCCCAAGACCGCACCGATTTGGTAG
>NZ_JBATXN010000100.1:0-3903 GCF_049673265.1 Mycobacterium sp.
GTCGCGAGCCGCTCCGGCACGTCCAGCCGCTTGAACACCGATGTCGCCGCGACCGCGTCGGTGGGCGCTACCACCGCACCGGCCACCAGAGCCACCACGATTGGCACTCTGGCGACACCCACCAACACCGCGGCGACCGCGGCGGTCGTGATGATCACCAGTCCTACCGACAGCAGGCCGATCGGGCGGGCGTTGGCGCGAAGATCATCCGGTGCAAGGAAATACGCCGCGTAATAAATCAACGGCGGAAGAAACACATAGAACACTACGTGCGGCGACAGTACGGGCAGGCTGACCCCTGGTAGCAAGCTGAGCGCCGCTCCGACACCAACCAGCAGGACCGGGTACGGTACGCCCACCCGCTCGGCCAACCAGACCGCCGCCACGGCCGCCAACGGTCCGCAAAGCAGCAGGATCCCGTAGCCTGCCGGATTCACAACCGCACCTCCCCGTGTCGCAGACGGCTATCGATCAACCGCCCACTGTTGCGGTGATTGGCCAACTCAGCGTAGTGCGTCGTCGGTGAACCATCCGCGCGCGTCACCAGCGGAAGCGTTGCTTCTGCTGCGTTACCTCGTCGGCGTTCATCAGACCGGAGTCGGCCAGTTTGGCGAGTAGCGATTGCGCCCGGGTAGCCAATTCGGCCAACTCCGCTGCAATTTCGGCCACCGGCTGGCTAGCTGGCAGCTGCGCTGACTTCGGGTTGCCGCGGCTTGGCATCCGGGCGCGCTGGTCGCCGCGTCCTAGCGAGGCACTGCTCCCGACGGCCCCGCCGGCCGCCCCGGCCAGGCCCATGTTGCTGAACAGGTTGCCTGAACTACCTACTGCCATTTCGGGGGCGGCCTCGGCGCCGGTGATCGGCAGCGTGAATGCGACCGGGCGAATCTCCGGTGCCGCCACCGTCCAGGCCGACGGGACCGACAACCTGCCGACCGTATTCGCCTGGCCCAGGCCGGCGGATACCGATGCCGTGGCCGCGTCCGACGGTGCACCAACGCTGCCTTGGCCGCCCCAGAACCAGTCCGGAAGCTTGGCGGCGCCCGGCCCATAGCCCGTGTACGGCCCCCGCCCTTGGGCGTAATCACGGTCGGCGTTGATCTCGAAGCCGCGGAAGTTGGTCCCCACCGAGGTGAACGATGCCCCGATACTCGTCGCTCCCGCGCCGACCGCACTAGTGGCTATGGGGATGTCCAAGGTCGCCAGCGGGATGGTGATCGCGGTCAGGATGGTGCTCAGCACGTCCAGCGCCTGCGCAGGTGGGGCAGCGGCCGGTGCTGATGCGAGTCCCGAAAGCGCTTGGGGGAGTGCGTTGATCAGCTGGGGGCCATTCGACAGGATCGCCTGCCCAGCCGCGGCGGCTTGCCCGGCCACACCAGCCGGGTTGGTCGTCGGCGGGGGTGATGTGAACGGCGTGAATGTCGTGGCTGCCGCCGACGAGCCGGCATACCCGTACATCGCTGCGGCATCCTGAGCCCACATCTCGGCGTAGTCGGCTTCGGTGGCCGCAATCGCCGCGGTGTTCTGCCCGAAGATGTTGGTAGCGATCAGCGTCATCAACAGGCTGCGGTTGGCCACGATCACCGGTGGCGGCACCGTCATCGCGAAGGCCGCCTCATACGCGGCCGCGGCCGCCTTGGCTTGGGTGGCGGTTTGTTCAGCCTGTGCGGCAGCCGAGGTGATCCACTCGACGTACGGCGCCACCGCTGCCGCCATCGACGTTGACGAGGGACCCAGCCACGGCCCTCCGCTCAGCTCGGAGATCACCGACCCGTAGGACGCTGCGGTGGATTGAAGCTCGGCGGCCAACCCATCCCAAGCCGCGGCCGCCGCCAGCATCGGCCCCGAACCGGGACCGGCATACATTCTCCCGGAGTTGACCTCTGGCGGTAACATCGCGAAATCCATTGCTGTATCCCGTCTTAACCGGCCGATATGGCGTTAGCCGCTTCGGTGACCGCATATGAGGTTGCGCTGGTTCCAAGCGTGCTGACGAATTGCTGATGAATCGCCTCAGCCTGTGCGCTGATCGCCTGGTACATCTGCGCATGGACGGCGAATTGCATCGCCGTCAGCGCCGACACCTCGTCGGCAGCCGCAGGTACCACGCCGGTGGTCGGCGCCGCGGCGGCGGCACTCTGCGCGCTCATCGTCGTGCCGATGCCGGCCAAGTTGGCTGCCGCCCCGGTAAGCGCTTCCGGCTGGGTTGTGACGAATGACATTGGTATTCCTTTCGATAGTTGTCAAAAGCGAAGCTGCCGAATGGCGCGCAGCCCAATAGCGCGGAAGGTCGACAGGAATTCACGGATGCGCAGAACTTGCTTGTTGGCCCACCCCCGTCCTCTGCCCACGACTCACTCACGGGTAGAAGCCATCAGCCGGTGCGGCAGTTAAAGGCGAGCCTCATCGCCTGAACGGGATGTTAACGAACACCACAGACGCGTGTTGTGGATTGCTGCGCAACTGGGGATAACTGAACACCCTCTCGCGTCGACTGCAGCGCGACGAATATCCGTGTCGGTGCGCTGCCGCAGGGTGGCCGCATGACGACGTTGACGCGGGCTGAAATCGGAGCGCTCGGGGAGCAGATGGCCACCGATCACCTGATCGGGCTGGGACTGCGGATCGTGACCCGCAATTGGCGGTGCCGATATGGCGAGCTGGATCTGATCGCCGTCGACCCGACCACCAACACGGTGGTGTTCGTCGAGGTCAAAACGCGCACGGGCGACGGTTTCGGCGGTCTGGCGCAGGCGGTGACCGAGCAGAAAGCGCGGCGACTGCGCCGGCTGGCCGCGATGTGGCTGGCAACCCAGGAGCAACGATGGGCAGCGGTCCGCATCGACGTGATCGGGGTGCGCATTGGTCGACGACGCACGCCGGAAATCAGTCATCTACAGGGAGTCGGCTGATGGCGCTCGGACGAGCGTTTTCGGTCGCCGTGCTGGGATTGGACGGCGCGATCGTCGAGATCGAAGCCGATATCACCTCGGGCCTGCCCGGCGTGCACCTGGTCGGTCTGCCCGACGCTGCGTTGCAGGAGTCGCGTGATCGGGTCCGTGCAGCCATCACCAACTGCAACAACCGCTGGCCGATGTCGCGCCTCACGCTGGCGCTTTCACCGGCAACGCTGCCGAAGATGGGCTCGGTCTACGACCTCGCATTAGCCGCGGCGGTGTTGTCGGCGCAGCGAAAGACGCCGTGGCGACAGCTGGAGGCGGTGGTGGTTCTGGGCGAATTGGCGCTCGACGGGCGGGTTCGGCCGGTGCGCGGGGTGTTGCCGGCGGTGCTGGCGGCCAAAGGTGAGGGCTGGAAAGCCGCGGTGGTTCCGGTGGAAAATCTGCCGGAAGCCAGCTTGGTCGACGGCATCGAGGTGTGGGGTGTGCGCACGCTGGCGCAGCTCCAGGCCTGGCTCAGCGGGTCGGCGCAGCTAGACGCGCGGATCAGCGGAGTGGCTCCGGAGGCCGAGCCGTCAGCGGATCTCGCCGACGTGGTGGGGCAGACCCAGGCCCGCTTCGCCGTCGAGGTGGCCGCCGCCGGGGCGCATCACCTAATGCTCACCGGCCCGCCAGGTGTTGGCAAAACGATGCTGGCACAACGTCTTCCAGGGCTGCTGCCGTCGCTATCGGACAGTGAGTCGTTGGAGGTCACCGCTATTCACTCGGTGGCCGGGCTGCTGTCGGATACCACGCCGCTGATTACCCGGCCGCCGTTCGTGGCGCCGCATCACAGCTCCAGCGTCGCAGCGTTGGTCGGCGGTGGATCGGGGATGGCGCGGCCCGGTGCGGTCAGCCGGGCGCATCGCGGGGTGCTGTTCCTCGACGAATGCGCCGAGATAAACGTGAACGTATTGGATGCGTTGCGAACGCCGTTGGAGGACGGTGAGATTCGGCTGGCCCGCAGAGA
>NZ_JBATXN010000101.1:0-7906 GCF_049673265.1 Mycobacterium sp.
GACCAGTACCGCCGACCGCGCCGAGTTGGTGACCGTAGTCGACGAGCGCCTGCGCGAGGTCGCCAAGTTGGTGCGCCGGTCAATGCTCGACGCGCTGCCCGACGGCGAACCTAGCCAGTGGCTGTACGCGCCGATGCGGGAGTACCCGTCGCGACCGGGCAAGGCGTTGCGGCCCGCGCTGTGCCTGTCGGCCGGTCGCGTATTCGGCGCGGAACCGAATGAACTGCTCGGCCTGGCTGTGGCTATCGAGCTGCTGCACAATGCATTCCTGGTTCACGACGACATAGCCGATGGCAGCGAAATGCGCCGCAACAGGCCGACTTTGGCGGCAACGCATGGGGTAGCCGCGGCTCTCAATGCGGGCGATGCGTTGGCAGTGGTGGCCGGCCAGGTGTTGCGGCGGGCGACGCGCCGGCTCGATCGAGACCTGGCCGAATTAGTGTGGGCCGAATTCGACACGATGGCGATGCGCACGCTCGAAGGGCAGGCCACCGAGGTCGGCTGGCAACTCGACAAGGTCGACGATCTGCGGCCCGACGACTACCTGCATCTGATCATGCACAAGACGTGCTGGTACACCACCATCCACCCGTTGCGGGTCGGCGCGATCGTAGGTTCGCGCGGCAAGGTGGAGCTGGGTCCATTGGTGCGGTTCGGGTTTCACTTCGGCGCGGCGTTTCAGATCCGCGACGACTTGCTCAATCTGGTCGGCGACGAGCGCATGTACGGCAAGGAGATCCTTGGCGATCTTTACGAAGGCAAACGCACGCTGCCGCTCATGCACCTGCTCAGCGTGGCTGAAGGCTCCGACCAAGCGCTGGTCCGCGACTACCTGCACCTGACGCGATCGGAACGGTCGGCCGAGCTGGTGCAGCGGGTGCGCGCTTTGATGGACGACTACGGCAGCATCGCGTTCACCAGTGAATACGCCGAAGGGATCCTGCTGGTCGCCGAGGAGTACTTCGAGCACGCCTTCGCCGACGCCCAACCCGGCCCGGACCTCGATTTCCTGCGGGCCCTGGTGCCCTACGTGTGGTCGCGCTGGCGGTAACTGCTGCGGTATTTCAGGTGACCAACGGATTCCGGACGAAGAAAGCAGAACCGAACCGCCCGAAATCGCGATCGGCCGACCACAATTCGCGCACCCCGTGCGCCGTGCACAGTGCGGCTATTCGCGCGTCGTGCACCAGCGGACCGATGACCTTTGCGCTCGTGAGCGTGGTCCTCAAGTGATCCCAGTAACCCACCGGTTCGCCGAGCGGAGATAGCACTGGCGACGCGAGCCACGCATCCATTTGTGCAATCGCCTCGCCACGGGTGCTGGGCGGATTGTAGATCTTTGGGTGAGTGACGATCGCAAAGAATTCGTGCAGGCATGGCCACGGAATTGCCCAGGCGGATCTACCTTCGGCCAGCACCTTGATGTGATCAGCGGCTGCGGCATGGAACTCGGCGTCGCGCCGATGTGCATACACGAGAATGTTGGTGTCGACGGCGATCATGCCGGGGTTTCGTAGATCGCGTCGCGGATCTTTTCCCATGAGGCGCCGCGGAAATCCTGATGCAGGCCGTGACCGTCGACGCTTGCGTCGGCGAGGACGAACGGCGAGTCGCCGGAGCGTTGTTTCAGTACGGCACGCAAGCCACTCTCGATCAGCTCCCGCAGCGTTGTCCGTTCCCGTCGTGCGACTTCCTGCGCCGCACGCAGCAGTTCGTCAGGAAGGTTCACCGTCGTCTTCATATGGCTAACCGTATCACGCTAGCCGTACAGCCATATCAGCGCCCGCACGATAGGGTTTCGCCGTGGCCGAGACCGCGCCGTTGCAGGTGCAACTGATCGCTAAGACCGAGTTCTTCGCGCCGGCGGACGTGCCGTGGAGCACCGACGCCGAAGGCGGGCCGGCGCTGGTCGAGTTCGCCGGGCGAGCGTGCTATCAGAGCTGGTCAAAGCCCAATCCGAAGACCGCGACCAACGCCACCTACCTGCGGCACATCATCGACGTCGGGCATTTCTCGGTGCTCGAGCACGCCAGCGTGTCCTTCTACATCACCGGCATCTCGCGCTCGTGTACTCATGAGCTGATCCGACACCGGCACTTCTCCTACTCGCAGCTGTCGCAGCGCTACGTGCCGGAAAAGCAATCCCAGGTCGTCGTGCCGCCGGGCATGGAAGACGATGCCGAATTGCAGCAGATCCTCGCCGAGGCCGCCGATGCCAGCCGTGCTACCTACACCGAGCTGCTGAGCAGGCTGGAAGCCAAATTCGCTGATCAGCCCAACGCGATGCTGGGCCGCAAGCAGGCCCGCCAGGCCGCTCGTGCGGTATTGCCCAACGCCACCGAGACCCGCATCGTGGTCACCGGAAATTTCCGAGCATGGCGGCACTTCATCGCGATGCGGGCCAGCGAGCACGCCGACGTGGAGATCCGACGACTGGCGATCGCGTGCCTGCGTCAGCTTGTCGACGTCGCGCCGGCGGTGTTCAGCGATTTCCAGATCGCCAGGCTGGCCGACGGCACAGAGGTGGCGACAAGCCCGCTCGCCACCGAAGCCTGAGCCCGCCGCTACCTAAAAGGGCTGGCGCCGCCAGGTAACCTGGGTCCGTGAGCACCAGCGGATTCGACGCCTACACACGCCTGGGCACGCTGTTGACCGCCATGGTGACGCCGTTCGGACCCGACGGCTCCCTGGATATCCCGGCCGCCGCCCGTTTGGCGAATTACCTCGTCGACGCGGGCTGCGACGGGCTGGTGATATCGGGCACCACCGGCGAGTCGCCGACCACGACCGACGCCGAGAAGCTCGAGCTGCTTCGGGCGGTGCTGGAGGCGGTGGGCGACCGGGCCCGCGTCATCGCCGGCGCGGGTACCTACGACACCGCGCACAGCATTCAGATGGCCAAGGCCTGCGCAGCCGAGGGCGCGCACGGGCTGCTGGTGGTGACGCCCTACTACTCGAGGCCGCCGCAGGCCGGGCTGGTCGCCCACTTCACCGCGGTCGCCGATGCGACCCCGCTGCCGGTGTTGCTCTACGACATCCCGCCGCGCTCGGTGGTACCGATCGAGTTTGAGACGCTGCACGCGCTTGCGGCGCACCCGAACATCGTCGGAGTCAAAGACGCCAAAGGTGATCTGCACGCCGGCGGGCAGTTGATGGCGGAAACGGGCCTGGTGTACTACTCCGGCGACGACGCATTGAATCTGCCGTGGCTGGCGATGGGCGCCTCCGGATTTATCAGCGTGATCTCCCACCTGGCCGCTGGTCAGCTCCGAGACTTGTTGTCCGCCTTTGCCTCCGGGGATGTCACCACTGCCCGCAAGATCAACGTCGCGATCAGCCCGCTGTGCAATGCGATGAGCCGGCTTGGCGGGGTGACGATGTCCAAGGCCGGATTACGCCTCCAGGGCATTGAGGTGGGCGACCCGCGGCTGCCGCAGGTTGCCGCGACCGCCGAGCAGATCGACGCACTGGCCGCCGACATGCGCGCGGCTTCGGTGCTGCGGTGAGCCACAGGGCGGCCCACCCATGGACGTAGACCTTCGGTCGCCGGGTCCGCTGAGCACCGGCGGTGTGCGGATCACCGCGCTGGGCGGGATCAGCGAAATCGGCCGCAACATGACGGTTTTCGAGCATCTGGGTCGGTTGTTGATCATCGACTGCGGCGTGATGTTTCCCACCCACGACGAGCCGGGCGTCGATCTGATCCTGCCCGATCTGCGCCATATCGAAGACCGCCTCGAGGACGTTGAAGCGCTGGTGCTGACCCACGCGCACGAGGACCACATCGGCGCGATCCCGTTCCTGCTCAAGCTGCGTCCCGACATCCCAGTCGTCGGCTCGAAGTTCACGCTGGCCCTGGTCGCCGCGAAATGTCGTGAACACCGCCTCAAACCGGTGTTCATTGAAGTGGCCGAGGGACAGCGCAGCACCCACGGGGTGTTCGAGTGCGAATACTTCGCCGTTAACCACTCCATTCCCGACGCACTGGCCATCGCGGTGCGCACGGGCGCGGGAACAGTCCTGCACACCGGTGACATCAAGCTCGACCAGTTGCCGCTGGACGGACGTCCTACCGACCTGCCGGGCATGTCCCGGCTCGGCGACGACGGCGTGGACCTTTTCTTGTGCGACTCGACCAACGCCGAGATTCCCGGGGTGGGGCCGTCGGAAAGTGAGGTTGGGCCGACGCTGCACCGGCTGATCCGGAGTGCTCACGGGCGCGTCATCGTGGCGTGCTTCGCCTCCAATGTGGATCGCGTGCAACAGATCATCGACGCCGCGGTGGCGTTGGGTCGGCGGGTGTCGTTCGTCGGGCGGTCGATGGTGCGCAACATGGGTATTGCGCGGGAGTTGGGCTTTTTGCGGGTGGCGGATTCCGACCTCATCGACATCGGCGCCGCGGAGATGATGCCGCCCGAGCAGATTGTGCTGATTACCACGGGGACTCAGGGCGAGCCGATGTCAGCGCTGTCGCGGATGTCCCGCGGCGAGCATCGCAGCATCACGCTCACCGCCGAGGACCTCATCATCCTCTCGTCGTCGCTGATCCCGGGCAACGAAGAGGCTGTCTACGGTGTCATCGATGCGCTGGCCAAGCTTGGGGCCCGGATCGTCACCAATCAGCAAGTCCGCGTCCATGTTTCAGGCCACGCCTATGCGGGCGAGCTGTTGTTCTTGTACAACGGGGTGCGGCCCCGCAACGTCATGCCGGTGCACGGTACCTGGCGAATGCTGCGGGCGAACGCCAAACTTGCCGCCAGCACAGGAGTGCCAGAAGATTCGATTGTATTGGCGGAGAACGGCGTCAGCGTCGACCTGGTCGCCGGGGCAGTCAGCATCGCCGGAGCGGTTCCGGTCGGGAAGATGTTCGTCGACGGGCTTATCACTGGTGACGTCGGCGATATCACGTTGGGCGAACGTCTCATCCTGTCATCGGGTTTCGTCGCGGTGACCGTGGTCGTGCACCGCGGGACCGGGCGTCCGGCAGCCGCGCCGCATCTGTATTCGCGCGGTTTCTCCGAAGATCCCAAGGCGTTGGAGCCGGCCGTCCGCAAGGTCGAGGCGGAGCTGGAATCGTTGGTGGCCGATAACGTCACCGACGCGATCCGGATCGCGCAAGCGGTCCGTCGCACGGTCGGTAAGTGGGTGGGGGAGACCTATCGTCGCCAACCGATGATCGTGCCAACCGTCATCGAGGTCTAGTTTCGCCCGCGACGAGATTTAAATCGTTGCGACTCCATTCGGCGTGTCGTCGCAGCAGATTAGTGTTGCGGCGCGCAGGACCTTGGGATCCATGCTCAGTAACCGAAGAACAAATCCATCGGGCTTAAGAACGCGTGGAAGTCGGTCACGAGAGGAATGTCGCCGAGGGGCGTTACCAAAGTGTCTGCCAGCGTGTCCGGGCCGCCGACTGTCGTCGGCGCGATGTCGGAGTAGAAGTTCTCAAAGCCGCTGCCGAGGTT
The DNA here is from genome assembly GCF_049673265.1 of Mycobacterium sp. Taxonomy (GTDB): domain Bacteria; phylum Actinomycetota; class Actinomycetes; order Mycobacteriales; family Mycobacteriaceae; genus Mycobacterium. The sequence goes on from NZ_JBATXN010000101.1 coordinate 5,463, forward strand.
GAGCATGTCGTAGACCGATCCGACGGGCGGTGCGCTAGTTCCTTCCCCGGATGCGGTGACCAGGATTTCGGCGTTCGCAAGGCCATTCGCATTCGTTATGACGTCGCTGTCAGCCTGGAATGACCCGGTGGAGGTGTCGAAGAATTCGTTAAGGTGAACGCTGTTGAAAAGGCTACTGGTGTCGGGCAGGGACCCGTTTACGCCACTGAGCCCGGATACCCCGGTGACCGTTGTTGGTTGCGACGTGTCGTGAGAGAACCCGAAGAAAGCAAACGGCTGGCTGGTCTCTGTGACAGCCACCGGATCCGGGGCTTGGAAGGGGAAGAACGAATACGTGGAGTCGAAGTACGCACGGAAGTCGGTCATGATGGGAATGTTGCCGACGGGCGTCACCAAGGTATCTGAGAGGGCATCCGTGCCACCCGGCGTCGCCGGCGCGACGTCGGAGTAGACATTCTCAAATCCGTTACCGATGTTGTTGATCTCGTAGACCGATCCGACCGGCGGGGCGCTCCCATCGGAACTGATGACAGCGAGTTCAGAGAAGCCGGGACCGGACATATGCGTCAGCACGTTGTCGTCGGCCTCGAATGACCCGGCCGCGGTGTCGAAGGATACGGTCTGGTGAACGCTCTGATAAAGAGGCGGGATCGCAGCTATATCCGTGACCGTTGGTTCCGACTTAGTGAGCTCGAACCCAAAGAACTGCTGGAAGAGCGGGTCGAAGAAGGCATTGGTGATGTCGGTCGAGGCCGTAGGATCCGTGAGTTCAGTCGGCGGATCCGTTGTGCCGTAGAGGAAGAACGACTCACCGGGATCCAAGAACGCGTGCAAGTTTGTCGCGAGCGGAATGTCCCCGAAGGGAGTCACCAAGGTATCGGAGAGCGTGTCGGTGCCGCCGGGCGTGCTCGGCGCGATATCCGAGTAGACATTCTCAAAGCCGCCACCGACATTGATCACGTCGTACACCGATCCGACGGGCGGTGCGCTGGTGCCCTGCCCGGAGCTGGTGACGAGCAGTTCGGCGCTGGCAGGTCCGAACGGATCCGTGATCACCTCGTTGTCCACTTGGAACAACCCGGCCGGAAGCGTGGCCGAGGAATCCGTGCCGAAGAACTCGGTCTGGTGAATGCTCTGAAAGAAGGGTGGTTCCCCGGATACCGAATAGACCGTTGCCGGTTGCAATGCGTCGCGCTGGAACCCAAAGAACTCCTGGAAAAGTGGGTCGAACACGGAGGAATCGGAAGCGTCGTCGGCGAAAGCTAACCCGTTGAAGGCCATCGGAAACAGCGCGGCGGCCAATAGACCACCGGCAATTAGCGTGAGCCTGTTACGACGAAAACCCATGACAGCACCTGGCTCTAAAGGATAAGCAGCTCATCGTCAGGGCGTAGTGACTTCACCGAGGATGTCGCCTCCTGCCGAAGCGATTGGCGGTGCGTCACGACCGAGCACGCTGAGGGGGTGACGATGGTCGACCAGGCCGTAGATGTCGATATGGGCGTCATAGCCGAGGAGGCGGAGGAACTCGTCAGAAAATGTCGCGGCGAGCTCCTTTGGGATTGCGAGATATTGGTTCTCTTGCTGGCGAAGCCAACCGCAGTTGTAGTTCACATTCAATCCGAGGCGCGGTTGTTGCGCATGGTTGGCGCCGCCGCCGTGGAAGAGCCCGCCATTCCAGAGCAGCACCGACCCCGGTTCCATCTCCGCGGTCACGACGGGCGGATCTTCGCCCAACTCGGTCGCGTCCTGACTGCGTGGCACCAGGCGGGTCGCGCCATTCTCGGTGGTGAACTCGGTCAGGGCCCACATGGTGTTCACGATCAGTGGCGGGTGGGGACGTTCGATCGGAAACACCACGTCGTCCTGATGAAGAAACTGAGCTGTTTCGCCAGGGTGGATCTCGATCGCGTTGACAATCGAAACTTGCGGCTGCATGAGCGTCCCCCGGAGCAGTTCCAGGACTGCGGGGTGGGCGACCAGAGGATCGACGGCGCGGGTCTTGGCGAGGATGTTGTGGACGCGCCTGGTCCGATCGCCGAAAAACTCTCCCTTTCCCCAGGTTTGGTGTTTCAGCAGCGGACGAAGCGCGTCGCGGACGTCCTCGACGACTGGTTTCGAAAGTACATCGCGAAGGACGATGTAGCCCTCGGCGCGAAGTTCTTCCAACGCTTGACCGTTCGACATGTTTATCCAATGTGAGCGTAACCGGCCGCGGCATTGGACACCGGGTAACGCCTGCCGGTGATTCCGCGCGCGGTGCGCAGCGCGACGGCCATGATCGTGTTGGTCGGGTTGGAGCCGCCAGAAGTCGCGAACACGCTGCCGTCGGAGCAGAACACGTTGTCCATCTGGTGCATTCGTCCATTCCCGTCGACGACGCTCGTCACCGGGTTCACGCCCATCTGCATCCCGCCCATGGTGTGCAGGCCGCCGGGCGGTGC
>NZ_JBATXN010000102.1:0-2676 GCF_049673265.1 Mycobacterium sp.
CCGGTGCTGACGATCGCGATGACGAGGCGGCGCCTTCGCCATTGCATGTCACGCAAGGCTGCGAACAGCATGCCTGTTGCCACGCCCCGTCGGTGTCATGGCATCGCCTCGGCCCAGGCGATGTGCCCTTCGAGGCCAAGCGATGTCGCCATGTTGCGGTAGCGATTCACGAAGTCCAGATAGCGCACACCCTCGCCGCGTGCCCGCGCCAGCAGGGCGCGTAATCGCAGCAGCCAGATGGCGCGCAGAGCGGAATGATCGTCGGACGGCGCCGCTGCTAACCGCTCGATGGCGGCCTCGGCTTCCACGACGTCACTTTCGGTGCCGCCGTCGAGCAGCGTCTCCACCAACACGCCTGTCGCCGGAATGCCCCACTCCCGGGATCGCCCTTCGCTGAGCAGATCGTCGACGCCGGCGCGTATCACCGGAATCGCGCCATCACGATCGCCTCGGCGAGCCCGCTCACGGGCCAGGTAGACGCCGTCGAACAACTCCGTCACCTGCTCGTCCAAGGCCTTGATGTCGGCCGCAGCAATCGGCCAGCCACATCCATGGCAAAACCGCGTGTTGTCACGGCGTTCCATCCCGCATGCGCGGCACGCCGTTATGGCCGCCATCCGACCCTCCGCCTTCAGGCCCCCGAATTCCCCGATCTCCCAGGATAGAGGGATCGACGGCTGACAATGGGCGTGTTCGCGGAGTTAGGGTGTTGTCATAGCGTTAAGGACCAATGCAGATGAACACTGACGACGAGTCCGTCACGACTCTGGAAGACCTCAGAGGCGATTTGGCGCTGCGCTACAAGCGGACTCCGACCTGCGGGGCTTCGGTCGACCCTGCAATCGTAGAGGCCGACATGGCGGCCCTCGACCGCGACGGCTACGTCATTTGGAACGACCTGCTCAGTGCCGAGGAGCGCCGGCAGATCCGCGACATCGTCCGTCCCTGGTTGGGGCACACCGGGCGCAACTCGTTCGAGGGCCGTCGCACCCAGCGCATCTACAGTGTGTTGAGCAGGACGCGGGCGTGCGACCGGCTTGTCGACCATCCGCGGGTGCTGGCGGCGCTCGATCGGCTGCTGATGCCCAACTACCTGCTTTCGGCGTTGCAGGCCATCAACATTCAGCCCGGTGAGGATGCGCAACTGGCTCACCATGACGACGGGTTCTACCCTGTGCCGCGTCCGCGCCCACCGCTGGCGGCCGCAACGATTTGGGCGATCGACGACTTCACCGCCGACAATGGCTCCACCGTCCTCTATCCCGGCAGTCACCGCTGGGGCAAGCGTCGTCCGGGGCCGAAGGATCGGTCGCAACCGGTCGTGATGCCCGCGGGTTCGTGCGTGTTCTTCGTCGGCACCCTGTGGCATGGCGGCGGCGCGAACACCAGCACTGGCGACCGTCTTGCCGTCACCGCCCAATACTGCCAACCGTGGCTGCGACCGATGGAGGCGTTCACCCTGTCGATCTCACGCGAGATCGCCCGGGAGGTCTCCGACGACATCCGCCGCATGCTGGGCTACAGCATCCACCCGCCGTTCGTGGGCGCCGTCGACGGTTTGCATCCACTGCGGCTGCTGGATGAGCCCTAGTTCGGCGACGAGGCGGGCCGGGACGGCCCGCTTAGGAGTCGGACAATCAGCCCTAGCTAACGCCGCCCCGCTACCGCCCGCTTTCGCTGTCGGGGTTGGCCGTAGGTTGCGCTGAACTGCGGCACCTCAAGGGGACCGGCGCGCCGGGCGGCAGCGATGGCATTGCGCAGCGGACGGGCCAGGCCGGCGAACGACCCCATGTCGAACACCATCGGCGTCAACAGCCGGTTGTGGACGAAGCCGAACGCGCTGGCGGTCTGCGGATCAGCCCAGCCGAGTGTTCCGCCTAGGCCGATATGACCGAATCCCTTGAGCAGACCGGGAATCGGCGATTCGTGATAGCCAAGGTGAAAAGGCATGGGCACCATGATGTTCAGATCAGGAAGCACCCGTGGCTTGCCGATCAAACCGTTCACCAACTCCGACGACAGGAACTGCTTTCCGTCGATGCGGCCGCCGTTGGCCAACGCGGCGTACATCTTCGCCAGGCCGCCGCCAGTGACAACGCCGTTGGCTGCGGGGACTTCGCCGTCAAGGAATGGGATATCGCCTTGCACAAGCGATTTGATGCCGGGGAAATACATTGCGCCTAAGGCGCCCGAGAACGGCAGCCCGGCCACCCTTGGTGCGACGAAGTCGAACACCGGATTGGGCCGGTTGCTCTGGGGCGCCAGAATTTGCGCGACCTTGGTCGGCGCGCCGGCCGGAGGTCGGCCGAGATGTAGGCCATCCGTATTGAGTGGTTGTGCCAGCTCGGTGCGAACCAGCTCGCGCATACCCTTGCCGGTGACCGATCGGGCCAGACCAGAAAGCAGCCAACCGTAGGTCAGCGCGTGATAGGCCGGTGCGCCCCGCAAGTGGTCGACCGGGGCCGCGGCCAGTCGCTCTTCCATCAAGCGGTGATCCATTAACTCCGTCTTGCCCACACCCTTCAGATGCGACAACCCGGATCGATGCCGCAGGACGTCGCGGACAGTGATGTCGGCTTTGCCGTTGGCTCCGAACTCCGGCCAGTAGTCGGCGACAGGCGTGTCGTAACACAGCAGCTCGCGGTCGACGAGCCGGTGAATCACCGTGGATGCGAC
>NZ_JBATXN010000103.1:0-2520 GCF_049673265.1 Mycobacterium sp.
ATCGTGGTCATCGGAATTCCGCAATCACCTTGGCGACAGTTTCGGCGTGGTGTTCCTGCACGGTGACGGACGTCAGCCCGAAGGTTTCCCGGTAACCGCGCAAGGTGTCGGCGATCTCGCGGGGCGATCCGCTCAGCACGGAGGGCAGAGCCAGCAGTTGCTCGTCGGAAAGATCGGGCGCATACCTGCGCGTCATCGCCAGATCGGGCTTGCCGGAGTTGTCCGACGGCACCGCGGTGATCGCTAGGTTCAACTCGAGATCCGCAAACCGGTCACCAGCGGCGGCGCGGACAAACTCGACGCGTTCGGCCAGAGCGTTGTTGGCACCTGTCAGGCCGACGATGTCGGCATGTTGGGCGGCCACCGTCAACAGTCGATTTCCGTTGCCGGCGATCAGGATTGGGATGCTGGGGTGGTGTTCCTTCAGGTAAGTGGTGACGTGCTCGAGATGGTCGACGCGTTGCCCGGCACTCGGGTACGGCAGCTCGGCAGCCTCGAATTCCTCGCGGACGTAGCCTGCGCCGAGGCCGAGCTCGAGGCGGCCGTCGCTGAGGTCGTTGACAGCAGCGGCATCGCGGGCCAACAGCGCCGGCTTGTAGAAGCCGGCGTTGAGCACGTAGGTCCCCAGCCGCACGGTGGAGGTGGCCGCCGCGACGGCGGTCAGCACCGGAAACGGTGCCGGCGCGCCGAGGTGGTCGGGGAGGTGAATGCCGTCGAAGCCGAAATCCTCCAGCCGCCTTGCCTTGTCCCGCAATGCGGCGCTCGACTTGGCGCTGTGGATGCCTATCGAGAAACGAAAGGTTTCCTGTGCCATCAACCAACTCCGATCGGGTAGTTATTCACGAACGCAATGTCCAGGAGCGTGCGGCGGCCGCAAGGCCTTGCACCAGAGCAGAAGTCACCGGCGACAACCCGTCGTCACCGGGCCCCGGCTGAATTGCCCGACTCGCCCCCTCGCCGCGACGCGGCTGGGGGTGCCCCCACCTCAGTCCGTACCGGACTGCATCGTCGCCGGGCAGGAGACTGCGTGGGCTGATGCCCCTGACCCGGGTCGGCAATTCCAATTGGGTGCCGCCGTCGCGAGTCCGGTTGACCGGGTTACCCGGATGCAGCCCGCGTAGTTCGAGCGGGATCTGGTCGATGTCGGTGACAACCTGATAGCCGGGCAGTTCGAGGTGGCCGGCAACGTGAGCGGCAAGTACTCGGTTGCTACCGCCGGCCAACAGCTGGGTGCCGCGCCCGATCCGCCCGTATCCGTGGAGCGAGATCGCGATGTCGACGTGGTCCAGGAACTCCGCGAGTCGGACCGACTCGCCCACGCGAAAACGAGCCGACGACAAGTGATGTGGATAGCGGTCGGGATGCCGCACCAGATACACCGACGCGTCGGCCGCGTCGGCGGCGCGTTCAGCGATCACGTCGGTCATTTCCTCTAGGCCGCCGCCGTGAATGGCAAGAAAACCGAAGCGCGACCGCAGCCGACTGGCCTCGATCACCCCGGCATCGGCCAGCAGTTCGGAAAGCGACTGCGGCGCAGGCCCTCCTGCCCGCGCACGTGGCCGAGGCCAACGAGCAGGATCCCATCGTCGCAAAAAGTCGATCCAGCGCTGCGGCAACCCGTGGTGCACTGCTCCGTCGATGATGCGTTCCAGGTAGCCCGGTCGCGGCGGACCCGGATGCACCCGGTGGTCGATGTACACCCAGGCATCAGACGGCCCGTCGTCGGTGTGCACGGTCAGCTCGTCGCGCCGATAGCGCGACGGCACGCCCTCCACGCTGTCCAAGGTGGCCAAGTCGTGATCGGAAAGCTGCCAGACGACTCCGTGCACTGCGGTGCCGTCGAACGGCTCGACGGTGGCCACGCCGCGTTGATTGATCAGCCAGTCGTGGTCGGCCAGCACCGCGCACCGCGGATTGGCGGCGTCGGGGCAACGTTGCGCCATCTGCCGCACGCACAGGTTGGACCCGTACGCGAAATAGGTATGACGTCGCGCAGACACTGGGTTCGATGTTAGCGGGGCGAAGTACCTGATCGGCGAAGGGGCGATTACCCGTCGCTGCCGCAGGTCATGATGTTCAATGTGGCCCTGACCGCGGATCGTTTCGACCAGTGGACCGGCGCCTCGATGTCTCGGCGTCGAGCAATCGGCGTGATCGGCGGAGTATCCGCCGGGGCAGTAGCGTCCATGTTGATTGGCGTTAAACAAGCGTCCGCGCAGCCGGGGCAGCTGCCGCAGCAGATCTACGTCATCAGGCACGGCGAGAAGCCGATCGACGAGTCAAGGCCACCTTTCGGCGTCGACATCGACGGGAACCGCAACGAATTTTCCTTGTCACCCAAGGGGTGGGAACGGGCCGGTGCGCTGACCGCGTTGTTCAGCCCGGCGGTCGCGCCGAAGATGGGCCTGCGCACTCCCACGGCTTTCTATGCAACCGCTTACGGAGACCCGGCCGTGACGAAAATTCACCGGCCCTACCAGACCCTCCTGGGTCTCAGCCGATTGCTGGGTCTGCCCATCC
>NZ_JBATXN010000104.1:0-2108 GCF_049673265.1 Mycobacterium sp.
GCCGTCATCCGCCGCGCCAACCGGGCCCGGACCCGACGCGACGCGCTGCTGGACGTCTTGAGGCTGACCGTGGGTTCTGCGGGCTGGGGCATGTCGGCGACCTGCAGCGGTTCGGTGGGCGGCTGGATCGCCGTCCCCTTGTCGTCCGCCACGTTGGTCACCTCCGAACTCCCAGGATATCCGCCTCGCGACGATGCGGGACGAAGGTACCCAGGATCGCGACAAATGAGCCGAAGTCTGTTTGCCCGTCGTCCTCAGGACAGTATGTGGCTGGTTTTGATTGCTCGCGAGGTGGCTATATTGAGCGCGGGGTTCAGCCAAATGCTCCGGTTTAAGCAACTGAAAGAGGACCACTCGGTGAATGCCCTGCAGTTAGCGTCGACGAACGTCGTCGTGGCCGGGCGTATGGCGCGGATCAACGCGACCGGCGAATTCGACCTGTTCACCGCGCAGATCCTGGCTGACTCCCTGGATGAGGCATGCAGTCGCGGTCTGTCGGTGGAGCTTGATATGTCCGCGGTCAGGTTCATTGCAGCGAGCGCGCTGGGAATTATCGTCGGCGCCCATCAACGCCTGACCGCAAAGGGGTGCAACATCGAAATTGTTCGCCCGGCGGATGCCGTGAAACGGCTGTTGCGCTTGACCGATATGGGCTGGCTACTAAAGCCCGAGCCGACCCAAATCTAGAGTGGGTGAGCAGATGTCAGAGCACGATTCGATCGTCGATACGGGCCGCACGCGGTCACCGCATGATCATGTGGTGCACATATATACCGATGATGCTCATCTTGTGACGGAGCTGGCTAGCTTCATCACCCAGGGCCTCTCGCTGGACGAAAGCATCGTCATTGTGGCCACCGAACAACACCGCGCGGCGCTCGCGAAGGTGCTCGCCGATGACTCAAAGCTGGGTGCGGAGACTTTGGTTATGGTGGACGCCGCTGACATGCTGCGGAAGTTCATGATCGACGGCGCCCCAGATCCGGGACTGTTTGAGACCGTGATCGGCGGGATTCTGGATGCGGCTGCACGTGGTGGCCGGCCGGTGCGGGTCTTCGGCGAGATGGTGGCCGTCCTTTGGCAGCAGGGCAATGTCACCGGCGCGCTGGCACTTGAGGGATTGTGGAACGACCTGGCTGCGATGCGGCGGTTCTTTTTGATGTGTGCCTATCCCAGCAGTTCATTTGACGACGGGTCGCTTCATGCGATGAATTCGGTGTGTCAACTTCACTCGAAACTTGTCCTGCTCGGAGATCCGATTCACATGACCGATGCCCGGTTCACCGAGCAAGACCGGGTCGCATCGAAGCTGTTTCTTCCCGTGGCCGAGGCGGTCCCGACGGCGCGTCATTTCGTGATCGATACCCTGGCGGCCTGCAACTTATCGCACGTGGCCGATGATGCGGCGCTGATTGTCAGCGAGCTAGCCGCCAACGCCGTAGTGCACGCCAATACCGCCTTCCGCGTGGTGGTGTCCAGTGCATCGGCGGGAGTCGTGCGGTTGACGGTCGAGGACGCCACGCGGTCTCAACCAGTGCTGCGCCGTGCGGGCCGACACGATAGCGGTGGACGGGGCATCGCTCTAATTGCAGAAATCACACGCGAGTGGGGCTGCAACCTGTCCCCGGGTGGCAAGACGGTCTGGGCCGACATTCCGGTCTAAAGGCTTTGGGCGGAGACCGTCGGGTAGCGGGTCGGCGAAGTTGCGGGTTGATTGGCAGCCTTGATTATCGAGATCCGCAGGTATGGCGAACGAATTTCTCTATGCCTCAACCCGTTTGGGCTTCGTTACAGTGCCGGTAATGACCGGCTCCGGTAGCCAACTTAGTTGGTTGTTGGGGGCGGTTGCGGCTGGAAGGGTTCGTACCACCACCAGTCGGCGCGCTCGCCGGTGGGCCCGGGCCACGCTGGGACAGCGGGCGGGGGAAGGTTCGGAGCACGCGCGAGCGATCCAGCGCTGAGCCGTCGACCGGAGCTGTCGGTGACGATGAGATCGTCGGCGGGTCCGGCAATGGTGATGACGCCCCGGTGGTGCAACCGATGGTGATACGGGCATACCAACACCAAGTTGAACAACTCGGTGGCACCGCCGTTCTCCCAGTGCCGGA
>NZ_JBATXN010000105.1:0-5162 GCF_049673265.1 Mycobacterium sp.
CCCGCAACGCCGCCGGGCGGTTCCCCCAGCGCGGCGCGCATCGTCGCCACGCCTAGGCTTTAGTCATGCAACGGATTATCGGGACGGAGGTCGAGTACGGCATTTCCTCGCCGTCAGACCCGACTGCCAACCCGATTCTCACCTCGACGCAGGCGGTGTTGGCCTATGCCGCCGCCGCCGGCATTCAACGCGCCAAGCGCACCCGTTGGGACTACGAGGTGGAATCGCCGCTGCGCGATGCCCGCGGATTCGACCTGAGCCGCTCGGCCGGCCCACCGCCGGTCGTCGACGCGGACGAGGTCGGTGCGGCCAATATGATCTTGACCAACGGCGCGCGGCTTTACGTCGACCATGCGCACCCGGAATACTCCGCGCCGGAGTGCACCGACCCGCTGGACGCGGTGATCTGGGACAAGGCCGGCGAGCGCGTGATGGAAGCCGCCGCCCGGCATGTAGCCAGCGTTCCTGGTGCGGCCAAGCTGCAGCTGTACAAGAACAACGTCGACGGCAAGGGCGCTTCCTACGGGTCGCACGAGAACTATCTGATGAGCCGCCAGACGCCGTTTTCAGCCGTCATCGCCGGGCTGACGCCGTTCCTGGTATCCCGTCAGGTGATCACCGGCTCCGGCCGGGTCGGGATCGGGCCCGCCGGCGACGAGCCGGGCTTCCAGCTGTCCCAGCGAGCCGACTACATCGAGGTCGAGGTGGGGCTGGAGACCACCCTCAAACGCGGCATTATCAACACCCGCGACGAGCCGCACGCCGATGCCGACCGGTATCGGCGGTTGCATGTCATCATCGGCGACGCCAACCTCGCCGAGACGTCGACGTATCTGAAGCTGGGCTCGACCGCACTGGTGCTCGACCTGATCGAAGAGGGCGGTGCCCACGGCATCGACCTGACCGACCTGGCGTTGGCCCGGCCGGTGCATGCGGTCCACGCGATCAGCCGCGACCCCTCGCTGCGGGCCACCGTCGCGCTGGCCGACGGTCGCGAATTGACCGCCCTTGCGCTGCAGCGGATTTACCTGGATCGGGTGGCAAAGCTGGTCGACGGCCGCGATCACGATGCGCGTGCTGCCGACGTCGTGGAGACGTGGGCGCACGTGCTGGATCAACTCGAGCGCGACCCGATGGAATGTGCCGAATTACTCGACTGGCCCGCCAAGCTGCGGCTGCTGGAGGGTTTTCGACACCGCGAGAACCTGAGCTGGTCGGCCCCTCGACTGCACCTGGTGGACTTGCAATACTCCGATGTCCGGCTGGACAAGGGCCTCTACAACCGGTTGGTGGCGCGTGGCTCGATGAAGCGTCTGGTCAGCGAGCAGCAGGTGATCAGCGCGGTGGACAACCCGCCGACGGATACCCGGGCCTACTTCCGCGGCGAATGCCTTCGCCGCTTCGGCGCCGACATCGCGGCGGCGAGCTGGGATTCGGTGATATTCGATCTGGGCGGCGACTCGCTGGTGCGCATTCCGACACTCGAGCCGCTGCGCGGCAGCAAGGCGCACGTCGGCGCGCTGCTGGATTCGGTGAACAGCGCGGTCGAGTTGGTGGAGCAACTGACCACCTAACGGGCTGGACACAATGCGGCTTACCCAGAGCATTGGCGGTATCGACCGGTAGGGTGGAGAGACCGACGGGCGTGTTACTTGCGCCCGATGAATATGCAGGAGGCAGCGATGGCTCAAGAGCAGACCAAGCGTGGTGGTGGCGGCGGCGATGACGACGACCCCACCGCCAGCACGGCCGCGGGCCAGGAGCGTCGCGAAAAGCTGACCGAAGAGACCGACGACCTGCTCGACGAGATCGACGATGTTCTGGAAGAGAACGCCGAAGACTTCGTCCGCGCATACGTCCAAAAGGGCGGCCAGTGACCTGGCCGTTCCGCGATCGTCTGGCCACTCACTCAGCACTTCCGGGGACCGCTTTTGGCGGTCTTTCGTCATTCTCTGATTTTTTGCGTCGCGAGGCCCCCGAGCTGCTGCCCGTGGGCAGCAGTAACGCGGAGCACGGCCCGCTGGGTTCTCAGTTGCCGCACGGAACGACGATCGTCGCGCTGAAGCACCCCGGCGGCGTCGTCATCGCCGGCGACCGGCGCTCCACCCAGGGCAACATGATCGCCGGGCGCGACGTGCAGAAGGTGTACATCACCGACGACTACACCGCGACCGGAATCGCCGGCACCGCGGCCATCGCGGTCGAATTCGCCCGGCTGTACGCCGTCGAGCTCGAGCACTACGAGAAGCTGGAAGGCGTACCGCTTACCTTCGCCGGGAAGGTGAACCGGCTGGCGATCATGGTCCGCGGCAACCTCGGCGCCGCCCTACAGGGTTTGGTCGCGCTGCCGCTGCTCGCCGGTTTCGACATCGACGACCCGGAACCGGAGAAGGCCGGCCGCATCGTCTCGTTCGACGCCGCCGGCGGCTGGAATCTGGAGGAGGAGGGCTACCAGGCGGTGGGCTCTGGCTCGATCTTCGCCAAATCGTCGATCAAGAAACTGTATTCGCAGGTGACCGACGCCGATTCCGCTTTGCGGGTTGCGGTCGAGGCACTCTACGACGCGGCTGACGACGATTCGGCCACTGGTGGGCCTGATCTGGTCCGTGGGATCTATCCGACCGCGGTCACGGTCGGTGCCGACGGCGCAGCCAACGTGTCCGAGCAACGCATTGCCGAGCTGGCCCGCGAAGTCATCGAAAGACGTTCCCGCGCAGACACTTTCGGCCCGGACGCGGAGCGCTCGGGAAGTGACTCATGAGCTTTCCGTACTTCATTTCGCCCGAGCAGGCGATGCGCGAACGCAGCGAGCTCGCGCGAAAGGGCATCGCGCGGGGCCGCAGCGTGGTGGCGCTGGCTTACTCCGGGGGCGTGCTGTTCGTCGCTGAAAACCCGTCGCGGTCACTGCAAAAGATCAGCGAACTCTACGATCGCGTCGGCTTCGCCGCCGCCGGTAAGTTCAATGAATTCGACAACCTGCGCCGTGGCGGCATCCAGTTCGCCGACACCCGCGGATACGCCTACGACCGCCGCGATGTCACCGGCCGACAGCTGGCCAACGTCTACGCGCAGACGTTGGGCTCCATCTTCACCGAGCAGGCCAAACCCTACGAGGTCGAACTGTGTGTGGCCGAGGTCGCGCACTACGGCGAGACCAAACCGCCTGAGCTGTACCGGATCACCTACGACGGGTCGATCAACGACGAGCCGCATTTCGTGGTGATGGGCGGCACGACGGAGCCGATCGCCACCGCGCTCAAAGACTCCTACGCCGAGAACGCCAACTTGGCCGACGCCGTGCGAATCGCTGTCGACGCGCTGCAGGCTGGCAGCACCAACGGCGGTGATGAACCCAGCGTGGGGGTCGCGACGTTGGAGGTCGCAATCCTCGACGCCAGCCGGCCGCGCCGCGCGTTTCGGCGTATCACCGGTTCGGCGCTGGAGCGGTTGCTACCACAACACAACGGTTCGGAAAGCGACTCGGGCGAGGAGTCTTCGAAATAGGCTCTGTCCCGTGCTGATCGGGTTGTTGCTCGCGTTGGGTTGTTCGGTGTGCTACGGCACTGCGACGGTGTTACAGGCCGCCGCCACCCGCTCGGTGGATGCGGGAACCAGCGACTCCGGAGTTGACGCCGCCTTAGTGCTGCGAGCGCTGCGGCAGTGGCGCTACCTGGTGGGCATCGGGCTGGACAGTCTGGGTTTTTTGCTCCAAGTGGCCGCGCTGCGCCTGGTGCCGATTTACGTCGTCGCCGCGGCGATCGCGGCGTCGCTCGCGGTCACCGCGATCGTGGCAGCCTGGATGCTCTCGGTGCGGCTGTCACCAATGGAATGGGCCGCGGTGGCCGTGGTGTGCGGGAGCCTCGCGATGCTGGGCCTTGCCGCCGGTCCCGAGGGCTCGCAGCGCGGGCCTGCTGGACTCGGCTGGGCGCTATTGGTCGTGGTCGCCGTGGTATTGCTCGCGGGCGCGGCGGCGGGCCGGTTGGGCGACCGCTCCCGCGCGCTCGTGCTGGGGCTGGGGTCCGGAGCCGGCTTCGGAGTCGTTGAGGTCGCCGTCCGCCTGATCGATCCGTTCGACCCGACCAGAGCAGACTTTTACACCAATCCCGCCGTATATGCGGTGGTTGCTGGGGGAATTACGGGATTCTTGCTGCTGACCTCCGCGTTGAGCCGCGGATCGGTGACCACCGCCGTCGCCGGTATGGTGGTCGGCGAAACGGTCGGTCCCGCGCTCGTCGGGGTGGCGTGGCTCGGCGACCAGACCCGTCCGGGCCTGAGTTGGATAGTGGTGGCGGGGTTCGTCGTCGCGGTGGCCGGAGCCTTGGCACTGAGCCGATTCGGCGAGGCACCCACCCCGGCCGACGCCTGACCCCGGCTCGCGGGCGCGAGCCAAAGTGCAATGACAACACCCGGTTTGGCGCCGAACCCGCACTCCACGCCACACTCTCGGCGGGGGTTGCGCACCAGTTGCGGATTCAACCAGTACGCTCGAATTGTGCAGCGGCGGATTATGGGCATCGAAACCGAATTCGGTGTCACCTGCACGTTCCACGGTCACCGGCGGCTGTCGCCGGACGAGGTGGCCCGCTATCTGTTTCGTCGGGTGGTCTCCTGGGGGCGCAGCTCCAACGTTTTCCTGCGCAACGGTGCACGGCTGTATCTCGACGTGGGCAGCCATCCGGAATATGCGACCGCGGAATGTGACAGCCTGGTGCAGCTGGTCACCCACGACCGCGCGGGCGAGCGCGTGCTGGAGGACCTGCTCGTCGACGCCGAGCAGCGGCTCGCCGACGAGGGCATCGGCGGCGACATCTACCTGTTCAAGAACAACACCGACTCGGCAGGCAACTCGTACGGGTGCCACGAGAACTACCTGATCGTGCGGGCCGGCGAATTTTCCCGGATTTCCGACGTTCTGTTGCCGTTCCTGGTCACCCGCCAGCTCATCTGCGGCGCAGGCAAGGTGCTGCAAACACCGAAGGCCGCCACCTTCTGCCTCTCGCAGCGCGCTGAGCTCATCTGGGAAGGCGTCTCGAGCGCAACGACCCGATCACGCCCCATCATCAACACCCGCGACGAACCGCACGCCGACGCCGAGAAGTACCGGCGCCTGCATGTCATCGTCGGCGACTCCAACATGTGCGAAACCACCACGATGCTCAAGG
>NZ_JBATXN010000106.1:0-3040 GCF_049673265.1 Mycobacterium sp.
CACTAACGCCGCCGGGCATGCTCAACACCTCGACGGCCTCGCCGCCGTCCGCAGGCAGCCGCCACAGCGAGCCCGGTGGTTTGTCGGTGCCACCGGCGTTTTCGGCGGTCGGCCGCGACGAGATGAACAAGAGGTCGCCGCCGGTGGTGAACGCCGGTGCCGACTCACCGTTCGAGCCACGGGTAAGGCGGCGTGCGGGTCTTGTGCCGGTGGGATCGATTTCCCAGACGGCGCTGACGTACTCGGCGCGCTTGTCGTTGAGTTCGGCCACGGTGGTTACCACCCGCGACCCGTCCGCCGAGACTGCCAGGCCCGAAACGCGTGGCAGTGTCAAGTAGTCGTCGAGGTTGTCGAATGCCGTTGCGGTCACGACTCGTTGGTAACACAGCGCGGAGCTTTCTGCGGTGTGCGCCATACAACACCGAAGTAAGTTTGATTTTCAAACTTGAAGCTGACATGCTCGTAGGTATGCCCGCTGCGACGCTGGCCGACCTGCCCGGCCGGCCTTGTCCGATCGCCGCCGCGCTGGAATTGGTCGGCGAGCGATGGGCGTTGCTGATCGTCCGCGAGCTGGCGCTGGGCAACACACATTTCCAGGACATCGTTCGCGGCACCGGCGCGCCGAGGGACCGGGTGGCGGCCCGGCTCAAGGCACTGGATGAGGCCGGCGTCATCCGGCGTGTCCGGTATCGCGCAGCGCCACCGCGATTCGACTACCAGCTCACGGATTCCGGCCACGCGCTGCTGCCCGTGTTGGATGCGTTGCTGGCCTGGGGAATTGACCATGCGATCCGTCCGGGCGACCCCGACGGTGACCGCTACCGCTGGACGAAGGCCAAGCAGCCGGCAGGAAGGGCACCATGACCACCGTCAACGACGACACCGAAAAAGAACTGTGGGGACCGCCACGCTCACGCATGGTGACGTGGCACGACCCCGGCCCCGGCACTGCGCGCGGCCTCGCGATGGCAGGGATCGACTACCTCAAGGCGATGATCGCCGGCGAGCTTCCGCCACCCCCGATCGCCGCACTGATGCAATTCGATCTGGTCGAGGCAGAGCCCGGCAAGGTGGTGTTCACCTGCCGACCGGACGGGTCGGTGTACAACCCGAACGGCGGCGTCCACGGCGGCCTGGTCTGCACCCTGCTCGACTCCGTCGCCGGGCTGGCAGTGCACAGCACGCTTCCTGCCGGCAAGGGGTACACCTCGATCGAGATAAAGGTGAATTACCTCAAGGCGGTGCGACTCGACACCGGCCCGTTGACGGCGACCGGGACCGTTCTCAAAGCGGGGTCGCGGGTGGGCTTCACCGAGGGAGTCGTCACCGACGCGTCGGGTGCGATCGTGGCGACCGCTACGAGCACCCTGCTGGTGTTCAACCTGTAGCTCCGGTGACACGCCTGACGGCGGTGGCGGGCTATCGCCCGGCCACCGCCGTCAGTTTGTTTGGTTTGGTCAGCCGCGCCGGCCGCAGACCGGCCAGGCACCGATGCCCTGCGAGTGCAGGACGTTCTCGGCCACCCGGATCTGCTCCTCACGGCTCGCGCCGTTCGGAGAACCCGAGCCACCGTTGGCCCGCCAGGTGCTCGGCGTGAACTGCAGGCCACCGGAGTAACCGTTACCGGTGCTGATCCGCCAGTTGCCGCCGGACTCGCACGCAGCGATCGCGTCCCAGTTGACGCTGTAGGCCTTGACGGGCGCCTTGGCCGGCTCCGGCGCGGGAGCGTCATCGGCAGGCGGAGCCGGTGGCGGGGCTGCATCCGGCGCGGGCGGTGCGTCCGGAGCCGGAGGTGCCGGAGCATCCGGGGCCGGCGGCGGAGGCGCATCGGGAGCGGGCGCATCCGGGGCAGGCGCAGCGTCGGGCACAGGCGCAGGCGGGGCGTCCGGGGCTGGCGCGTCAGGCGCCGTGCCGAAGGCGGCGTTCGCATCCCAGGCGTCACCTTCCGCATAGGCGGTGGCGATGAACGGCGCGGTTGGCGCCGCGGCGAGGAAACCTGCGATCGCAGCCACGGTGAGTGTCTGGCGGACGTTCTTCAACATCGTTCCTTTCGCGGGTGCGCGCGCCGAAATAAGCCCAGCGATGTGGGCGAGTGCCTGTTTCCAGGCGGGTTTGTTTGTTTCGAGCCGCACCGTCTCGTTCGGGCACGACAGCGGGGGCATGAGCCACCATCGGGCTGCTGCCCGACGGCGACACGGCGGCGTCGTCGCCGTCCGCAGCCTCCGCTCACACGCGGGTCCGTGGATTCGATTTTCTTTTGCCGTTTTCTGGCCGACACGGACCGTACGAGACCGAAATGGATTCGTCATATCGAGACACGCGGGCATCTCGAACCAATAACAAGCCGATTACGGACGCGTCAGCTAATTGTCTTCGCAGGTCACCTCGGCGTTTTCCACTCGCATCCAGTCATCGGTGCGGGAGTGTATCCGTGAGCCAAATCACGCAATTTTTGTGAACTGCACCACGCATTTGTCAGGGCTGAACCGATCGGTTCAAGCGCGGTTCGACCATCGCCTTCTGCTGTGCAGGATCTCCCTCTCGTGGCGTTAGCTGGACCGTTCGCGAGCGACTTTGGTCGTCCGGATTTTGTTGTCAGCCCACCGTCGCAAGCCGATAGGTCAATAATCAGCCAGCTCAATGCTTTTCATCGCTCTCCAGCAGGCCAGCCTGATTGGCTTGCCGGGCGTGGGGGATGCGGTCACGCGAAGAGTCGGTACATCAATAAGACTATCCGCCAATAGATTTCGCCGCGGGATCTTCGAGGTTGGCCGCCGCCGATGGAGGCCGCTGCGCGATGAGCGGGCCCGCGGTGCGCCACTCGCCACGGTCCGCATACCTCTTTGCCGGACGCGGCCCGACGATCCAGTTTCGCCATCGGGTGCGGTGAGCCTTGGCGAACCGGTAGCCAACAGGTCGAGACTTCAAACATCCGCTGCCACAACACAATACGGGCGCAACCCAAAATTGAATGGAATATCGCTGCCTGCCAATTAGAGCATTAACCGCTCGAATTCACCAAAATTATCTCAGGCAATAT
>NZ_JBATXN010000107.1:0-4958 GCF_049673265.1 Mycobacterium sp.
CGCAAAGCCTGGAAGCTTGGTTCATGCACATCCCTGGGATGAAGGTGATCGTGCCGTCCACCCCACGCGACGGCAAAGGCCTGCTGACGTCGGCCATCTTCGACGAGGACCCCTGCCTGTTCGTCGAAACCATTCGTCTGCAAGGCAAAAAGGGACCCGTTCCCGTCGAGCCCGGTTTCTCAATTCCGCTCGGCCAGGCCGACATCAAACGATCCGGCACCGACGTCAGCTTGATCAGCTACGGCCGCAGCGTGCACGAGGCCCTAGCGGCCGCAGGGACATTGGCCGATCAGGGGGTGAGCGCGGAGGTCGTCGACCTACGAACCCTGGTCCCCCTCGACGTCGAGACGATCGTCGAATCCGCACGGCGTACCCGAAGAGCCGTCGTCATCCATGACGCAGTCCAATTCGCCGGGCCAGGAGCAGAGATCGCCGCAATCCTGCAGTCCGAACTCTTCGGTGAATTGGCCGCACCCGTCGAGCGGGTGGGTGCCAGGTTCGTCCCCAACCCCGCCGCCGCCGAGCTGGAGGCGCAGGTCTACCCGTCGGCAGCGCGCATTGTCGACGCCGTTCAGCGCACCCTGGAGAAAGCGAAAATCCGTGGTTGACTTCGTCATTCGCATCCCACGGGTATCGGTGGCCGTCTCGGAAGCCGAGCTGACCGGCTTCCTTGTCGATGCCGGGGAGCATGTCGAGGAGGGCACGCCGATCTATGTGATTGCCACCGAGAAGGTGGAACAGGAAATCGAAGCCGGGGCCTCGGGCACCGTGCAATGGACGGGCCAGATCGGCACGACCTACGACATCGGCGCCGAAATCGGCGTCATTACGTCATAACGAAAGGGCAAGCAGATATGGACCTCAACGAGACCCGCGAACGAATCATCTACCAAAAGGAAGGGGCCATCGCCAAGATCACGCTGAACTGGCCCGAGAAGGCCAATGCCCAGGACCAGAAGCTGGCCGAAGAAGTCGACGCGGCGCTGCTGGATGCCGACCGCGACTACGACATCAAGGTGCTGGTGCTCAAGGCCAACGGCAAAGGGTTCTGCTCCGGACACGCGATCGGCAATAACGCCGTCGACTACCCGTCGTTCGTGGAGAACGCCATGGTAACCGGCCACCCCTGGAAGGCGCAGTCGGATCTCTTCGTCAAGCCAACCCTGAATCTGTGGGAGTTCTCCAAGCCCACCATCGCGCAGGTGCACGGCTACTGCGTGGGCGGCGGTACGCACATGGGCCTGACCACCGACATCGTCATCGCCTCCGAGGACGCCTACTTCTCTTACCCGCCCCTGCAGGGGTTTGGCATGCCGTCCGGCGAATGTTCCATCGAGCCTTGGGTGTTCATGAACTGGCGCCGAGCCGCCTACTATCTGTTCACCGCCGAAGTGATCGACGCCAAGAAGGCGCTGGAGGTCGGCCTCGTCAACGAGGTGGTCAAGCGGGAGGACCTGGACGACCGCGTGGACGCGATCGCCCGCCACATCGCGCAGGCCCCGTTGACGACGCTGATGCTGACCAAGGCCAACCTGAAGCGGGCCTGGGAGCTGATGGGTATGCGGGTGCACTGGCAGAGCTCCAACGACCTGGTCGCGCTCGCGTCGATCAGCAAGGACGTGCAGCAGCTGATTCAGACCGTGTTCAAGGACAAGGTGCTGCCGTCCGAGCATGCCAGGCGCCAGGCCGCCGCCGCCGCATCGAGCGACGGCGCGACGGCTACTTAATCTCTCGGGTCTGCTGGTGAATATCGCCGATCACGCGGTCAGCGCCGCAGAGTCGCCGGCGTTGATCATGTCCGACGGCGAAACGGTCTCGTTCGGTGAGTTGCATGCCCGCAGCCGACGGGTCGCCGCGGTGCTGCACAGCGCCGGGTTGCGCCGCGGCGACGGAGTGGCCCTGGTATTGCCGAACCGGCCTGAGTTCTTCGAAATCACCTGGGGCTGCCAGTGTTCCGGGCTTTACTACACCGCTGTCAACACCCACTTCACGCCCGAGGAAGTTGCCTACGTCATTGACGACTCCGACGCAAAGGCGGTGTTCGTCGACGCGTCGATGGGCGATGTCGCTACACATCTGCGCAATGCCAATGCTGCCGTCCGGGTTCACATCGCGGTCGGCGGTGATTTGGCGGGCTGGCAATCCTACGACGACGCTGTGGCGACGGCCGGTGCTGCACCGCCGGTCTCGGACGGTTCGGAGATGCTGTACTCGTCGGGCACCACCGGGCGGCCCAAGGCCGTTCGCCGACCGCTTCCGACGGACGGCAACGGCTCGTGGGCCCAGTCGGTCCTGGAGATGGCGCTGATCCACAAGTACGGCATGCGTGCCGACAGCGTGTACCTGTCACCGGCACCGCTGTATCACGCCGCCGGGGTCAACTACACGATGGCGGTCAACCGCGTGGGCGCGGCCGCGATCATCATGCGCAAGTTCGACGCGGAAGCAGTGCTCCGGTTGATCGAGACGCATCGGGTCACCCACGCGCAGTTCGTGCCGACAATGTTCGTGCGGATGCTCAAGCTGCCGAAGGCCGTTCGCGAGAAATACGACGTCTCTAGCCTGACGTGTGTTATCCACGCAGCAGCGCCGTGCCCGGTAGATGTCAAGCACGCGATGATGGACTGGTTCGGGCCGACCATTCACGAATACTACGGCGGCACAGAGGGGTTCGCCGGCACCACAATCGGGCCCGAGGAGTGGCTCGCTCATCCCGGCTCGGTGGGCATACCGATGGCCCCGGTGCACGTGGTCGGCGAGGACGGACGGGAACTTCCCGTCGGGCAGTCCGGCGAGCTTTACTTTGAAGGTGGACCCGCGTTCGAGTACTTCAAGGACGCCGCCAAGACCGCGTCAGTGTACAACGACCGCGGCTGGCGCTCCTTGGGAGATATGGGCTATGTCGACGAGGACGGATACATGTACCTGACCGACCGATCGACGTTCATGATCGTCTCCGGCGGGGTGAACATCTACCCGCAGGAGGCGGAGAACCTGCTGGTGATGCATCCCAAACTGGTCGACGCGGCGGTGTTCGGCGTTCCCAACGACGAGTTCGGCGAAGAAGTCAAAGCCGTCGTGCAACCGGTCGACGGCGTCCCGCCGGGGCCCGACCTCGAAGCCGAGCTCATCGAGTACTGCCGAGCACACCTCGCCGGCTATAAGTGTCCCCGCACAGTTGAATTCGACACCCTGCCGCGGGACCCGAACGGAAAGCTCTACAAGAGGCGTATCCGCGAACGGTACTGGCAAGGCCGGGCATCACGGATCTTATGAACGAGGGATTGGGCAGCATGACCACTCAGAAGACTAACGTGAATTGGACTCCGCTTCCGGTGCCGTGGGCGGTCCAAGCCGCCGACCGTATTCCCAAGCAGCGGTACTACGACCCGGAGTTCTACGCGCTCGAGACCGAACTGCTCTGGCCACGGGTGTGGCAGATGGCATGTCGCCTCGAGGAAATCCCGAAGCCGGGCGACTACGTCGAGTACGAGATCCTCAACGAGTCCATCATCGTGGTCCGGCTGGACGCGGACAACGTGCGCGCCTACCACAACGCCTGCCGCCATCGTGGGGTAAAGCTGGTGGAGGGCAACGGGAATCGGCGCACCTTCGTGTGCCCGTTCCATGGCTGGTGCTGGGGAATGGACGGACGCAACACCTTCGTGCTGAGGCCGGAGGAGTTCGACGAGCACAACCTGGACCCGGAGGATCTTCGCCTCGTATCGGTCAGGTGTGAGCTCTGGGGCGGGTGCGCGTGGATCAACCTCGACGACGACGCGCCACCGTTGCGTGACTGTTTCGAGCCGTTCGCTTCGATCTACGACGCCTGGAAGGTGGAGTCGCTGCGCGTCGAGTGGTGGGAGTCGTGCCGGCTGCCGGTGAACTGGAAGCTGGCAACCGCCGCCTTCATGGAGGGCTACCACGTCCCGCAGACCCACCCCCAATTGCTGCCATCCTCAATGCCCAACGCGTCGCAACCACCGGGGCTGGCCCAGACCAACATTTATTTCATGCGAACGCTCGGCGAGGGCATGGCCGGCATGACCCACGAGAACGACGTCCGCATCGCAGAAGGTTTGCAGGACATGGAGCTGCCGTCCGATCCGGCCGAGGCGATGGCCGTCTGGCGCAGCACCCTCAACGACGCCATCGTGCACTGGCACCGAGCCCGGGGCTGCGACATCCCCGACCTCAACGAGTTGGCGCGTCAGGGCATCACCGAGGCGATCAATTTCTGCTTCCCGCATTACTTTGTGCTGCCTCAATACAGCAGCGCCTCGTCGTACCGGATCCGGCCGCTGGGTCCCGAAGAAACGCTGTTCGAGATCTGGTCGCTGACCCGCATCCCACCCGACCAGAGCACGCCCAAGCCGACACCACCCGTACCCATGGCGCCGGACGACCCGCGCTGGCCACCGATCCCGGCGCAGGACTTCTCGAACTTGCCGCGACAGCAAAAAGGGTTGCATTCCAAGGGATTCGAGTATATGCGCCTGTCGGACCAGATCGAAGGGCTGATCTCGAACTTCGAACGGGTCGTCGACGGCTTCCTCGCAGGCTTGCCGTACGAAACCCTGGTCCCGGCGATTCAAAAAACCAACACCACCATCGATGTTCCGATCGCCGATCTCGGATTCAACCCGGAGGCACGATGACGACCCAATGGGATCACACCGTCGACCTGCTCATTGCGGGCAGCGGTGGCGGGGGGATGGTGGCGGGGCTCGCCGCGCTCGATAGCGGTCTCGAGCCGCTGATCGTCGAAAAGCAAGCGCTGGTCGGCGGATCGACGGGGCTGTCCGGCGGCATCGTCTGGCTGCCCAACAATCCGTTGATGCGGGCCGACGGCATAGCGGATTCGCATGAGGACGGGCTGGCTTATCTCGCCGACGTCGTCGGCGACATCGGCGCACCCTCGTCGTCCGCCCGCCGCGAGATGTTCCTGACGGCCGGCT
>NZ_JBATXN010000108.1:0-4242 GCF_049673265.1 Mycobacterium sp.
AAGATCACGTCGAGCACGGCGCGCACGTCGTAGACGCGGCGGTTGTCGCGGGAAACGATATCGAGCAGCTCCGGTGTCTGGCGCGGTTCGCTCGTCGCCCCTCTTTCAGCGGCCGTTATCGACGAGGGGTATGACCACGCGCTCGGCGGGAAGTACGACAGGTAGCGGCGGACGTCGTCAAGCACGGCTTCGTCATCCTCGGCGACATTGTGGATCACTCCGCTGGGCAGCGCGACGTCTGGTCCGCCAAGGTCTTCTTTCGAAATGTCTTCTCCGGTGGACTCTTTGACGACGGGAGGCCCTGCGGTGAAGATGGCACCTTGCCTGCTCATGATTCGGAAGTCACATACCGGGGCCACCAACGCGCCGTGTCCGGCCGACGGGCCGAGCACGGCGGAGACGGTCGGTACCCGTCCCGAGCACCGTGCTTGGGCGAGTAGGTCGGTGGGACTGCGCCCATAGTGCCCACCGGTGGGACGAAAGCCGGCCCCTTCGAGGAGCATCACCAAGGGAATCTTGTCGCGCAGCGCCAGTTCGGCGATCCGGTAGCGCTTGGAGTTGCCGCCCGGCCCGATACTGCCGGCCATCGTGGTGAAGTCCTCGGCACCGAGCATCACGGGGAATCCGTTGATCAAGCCGGAGCCGATGACGATCCCATCGGCGGCGATTTCGCCGCCGACCAGGGTGCCGATTTCGCGGAATGTCCCCGAGTCGAGGAGGTGGTCGATTCGCGACCGGGCGTCGAGCCTGCCCTTGCCGCGGTGTTTGGCAACCCGTTCCGCACCGCCTAGCGCCCGGGTGTGCTGCCGGCGACGCTCGAGGTCATCGAGCGTTTCCTGCCAGTCGGCGGACTTCGTCATGGCCATGTCCTCACTCGTCGCGCGTCACGTACTGAAGTGCTTACTGTAGCGTCTGCGAGAGGTGGGCGGCCACCGGCCGCATGACGACACATAGACGGAGTGGCGCGATGACGATCCGGTTGACGGTGGACGAAGCATGGGAAGCCGTCGAATCGGCGCATACCGGAATTCTGACAACACTTCGCCGCGACGGTATGCCGATTGCGTTGCCGGTGTGGTTTGTGGTTGACGATCGCAGCATCGCGATGATGACCCCGGCGGGAACCAAGAAAATCGCGCGCATCCGTCATGACCCACGAGCGTCGTTCCTGGTCGAGTCGGGGGAGCGGTACACCCAGCTGCGCGGCGTCCATCTCACCGGACGTGTCGAGATCGTCGGGGACGCGACCGCGATGTCCCGCATCGAGGCCGCCGTCAACGCCAAGTACGCGACGTTTCGCCCGCCTGCTGCCAGCTTGCCCGCGGCGGCTCAGGCCCACTACGCGAAGCAGGCGTTTCTGCGCTTCGTGCCGGATAGCCGAATCCTGACATGGGACAACGCGCGCCTCGCGGTGAAGTAGCTGATGTCGCAGGGCTTTTGCCGTCACGCTAGAGCCGACATTGACCCTACCGAATCGCTTACTGTAGCTTCTCGAGTATGATCCCAGAGTGCTCCCGGCAGCAGCGGAGCGCGTGCGGATGACCGCCACCGTTGCATCGGGCCTCAAGGTCGACGGGGGCATTTTCACCGACCTCGCTCGAGTGCCCGAGTTGGCCGGCGCCCTGGAGCAACAGGGCTACGACGCCTGCTGGACCGGCGAAATCAACCATGACCCATTTCTGCCGCTGCTGCTGGCGGCCGAACACACCACCCGACTCGAACTCGGCACCAGCATCGCGGTGGCGTTCGCGCGCAACCCGATGATCGTGGCCAACCTCGGTTGGGATCTGCAGACTTACTCGCAGGGCCGATTTATCCTGGGCCTCGGCACCCAGATCAAGCCACACATCGAGAAACGCTTCAGCATGCCCTGGAGTCATCCGGTGGACCGGATGCGCGAGTTCGTGCAGGCCCTCCACGCCATCTGGTCGGCCTGGAAGGACGGCACCCGGCTGCGATTCGAGGGTGAGTTTTACACGCACAAGCTCATGACGCCGATGTTCACCCCTGAGCCGCAACCGTTTTCGGTACCCAAGATCTTCATCGCCGCTGTTGGCGAATCGATGACCGAGATGTGTGGCGAGGTCGCAGACGGCCTACTGGCCCATGCGTTCACGACCCAGCGCTATTTGCATGAGGTGACGTTGCCTGCGGTGCAACGCGGCATGCAGCGTTCTGGTCGCGATCCGCGCGCATTCCAGGTCGCCTGCCCGGTGTTCGTGGTGACCGGCAACGACGACGTCGAATTGAGGCTCGGTGCGGCCGGCGTCCGCAAGCAGATTGCCTTCTACGGATCGACGCCGGCCTACCGCAAGGTCCTCGAACTGCATGGTTGGGGCGATGTAGCGACCGAGTTGCATCGACTTTCACTGCAAGGCGAATGGGATGCCATGGGCCCGTTGATTGACGACGAGATCCTGGATGCCTTCGCGGTGGTCGCCACGTACGACAAACTCGCCGCAGCACTACTCAACCGTTGCGATGGGGTCATCGACCGGGTAATGCCGTCGTTTCCGCGCACCGCTTCCAAGACCACGATCACCGCCGTACTACAAGAGTTGCGCCAGTGAGGAGCTGCCCATGAGCACGCCGACGATGGATGACGCTGCCAAGGTCCTTGCCGATCCGCTGGCGTATGCCGACGAGCCGAAGTTGCATGCAGCGCTTGCCCATCTGCGTGCCAACGCCCCCGTGTCCTGGGTCGAGGTGCCGAATTACCGCCCGTTCTGGGCGATTACCAAGCATGCCGACATCATGGACATCGAACGCGACAACGTGCTGTTCACCAACTGGCCGCGCCCGGTCCTGACGACGACGGAGGGCGACGAGCTGCAGGCCGCCGCAGGGGTGCGCACACTGATCCACCTGGACGATCCCCAGCATCGGGTGGTGCGCGCGATCGGTGCCGACTGGTTTCGTCCAAAGGCGATGCGGGCGCTGAAAGTTCGCGTCGATGAGCTGGCCAAGATCTACGTCGACAAAATGATGGCGGCGGGCCCCGAATGCGATTTCGTCCAGGAGGTCGCGGTCAATTACCCCCTCTACGTGATCATGTCGCTGTTGGGGATCCCCGAGTCGGACTTCCCGCGAATGCTCAAACTCACCCAGGAGCTGTTCGGTAGCGACGACAGCGAGTTCAAGCGCGGCAGCACGAATGAGGACCAGATTCCTGCGCTGTTCGACATGTTCCAGTACTTCAACGGTGTCACCGCCGCGCGTCGTGAACACCCGACGGAGGACCTTGCGTCCGCCATCGCCAACGCCCGCATCGACGGTGCACCGCTGTCCGACATCGACACGGTGTCCTATTACCTCATCGTCGCCACCGCCGGCCACGACACCACCAGCGCGACGATCTCGGGCGGTCTGCATGCGCTCGTCGAGAACCCGGACCAGCTGCAGCGGTTGCGCGACAATCTCGACCTGATGCCGCTGACCACCGAAGAGATGATCCGATGGGTCACCCCGGTCAAGGAATTCATGCGCACCGCCGCCGAAGACACCACGGTGCGCGGAGTCCCGATCGCAGCGGGGGAGTCGGTGCTGTTGTCATACGTCTCGGCCAACCGGGACGAAGACGTCTTCGAAAATCCCTTTCGCTTCGACGTCGGCCGCGATCCCAACAAACACTTGGCATTCGGCTATGGTGTGCACTTCTGCCTGGGGGCAGCGCTGGCCCGCATGGAGGTCAACAGCTTCTTCACCGAGCTGTTGCCGCGGCTGAAATCCATTGAATTGACCGGGCCTCCGCAGTTCGTCGCCACGACATTCGTCGGCGGACTCAAACATCTCCCGGTTCGCTACCAACTCCACTGATCCGGGTTAACGGCGGGCAAACACAAACCCCAGATTAGGAAACACCGATCGGCGGAAATGCCAAATACCTACCGACTTGAGGATCTGCCGTGATACACCCACCGGTAGTGGATATCCTTAACGGCTTTGTAGGAGGAACTAAGGTCATGGCTGTCGCACGGTGCATCATCGCCACCGGCTTTCTCACTGGTCTTGCTCTCGGACTCGCGGCCCCCGCGGGCGCATGGGGACCGATCGGGCCGGCACCATTTCCCGCTGACTTCCAGCCGGACGCCCACTACACCGAGACGCAAATAAATCCAAAAACCATGCAGCCGTTCACCGTCCACGGTCAACCGGTCGTCAACCAGTGGTACTTCACCCCATGCGGTGACGGATGCGCCTCGGCCGCTCGCGAACCCGGTGGACAATCTCTAGGCCAGGCCA
>NZ_JBATXN010000109.1:0-3119 GCF_049673265.1 Mycobacterium sp.
CCGTCGTCGCTGTGAGCATCCCGGCGTTTGCGGCGCCCGGCGGCGCACCGGCGGTACTTCCGGCACCGCTGCCAGAGGAGCCACCCACCAACGCGCCCGAGCCTCCGCCGCCGCACCACCCGGCGCCGGCGCCCCAGCAGGTGAACTACACCGATGACTGGTGGGGATACGGCATGGGGGACAGCGGCGGTGGCGGCGGCGGTGGCGGCTAAGCCGGGCTAGCGGGCGATCGCAAGCGCGGCGAAGCCGGGCGCAGCGGGTTCGCCCGCCGACAAACTAACGCCCGGCCAGCACTCCGGCGGCGGCCAGCGCTTGATACCCCCCGACGACGTCGGTGGCGCGGTGCAGGCCGAGATCCTGCAGCGCGGCCGCCGCGAGGCTGGATGTATAACCCTCCGAACAGAGGATCACCCACTCCACGTCGTCGCCGACGGCCTGAGGTAACCGCGCGTCGCTGGTGGGGTCGCAGCGCCACTCCAGCACGTTGCGTTCGATGACCAGGGGTTTTAACGCCTCCGGGACCTCGCCCTCACTCGTGCGCTGAGCCTGCGGCCGGATGTCGACCAACAGCGCCCCGCGGTCCAGCGCGGCGGGCACCTCGTCAGCAGCCAGCCGGCTCAACCGGGCGCGGGACCTCTCCAAGATCGCAGCGATGCGGCTCATGACTTCTCCGGTTGGTCGGTCAACTCGGTGCGCTTGCGGCGCAACGTGTGCTGCCCGGTGACCTCGTAGTACGACATCACGGTCAGCGGCGGCGAATAGGCGTGCACGCTCAGAGTGGGATCAGTTGGAGGTGGCACCCCGGCGGCGCCGGCGGTGGGGGCCCACAGCACGTCATGCACCCAACCCAAAGGGAACGCGGCCTGGTCGCCGGCCTCCAGCCGCCGTCGGCGCAATCGCTCGCCGTCCCAACGGAATTCGTCGAGCGACCCGGACAGCAACGTCAGCGCACCCAGCGATCCGCCGTGGTCGTGCAACTCGGTGCGATGGCCGGGCACCCAACTGATCAGCCAGATGTCGACTTCGTCGTCACCATGCAGGCGGACGAACCAGCGGTCGTCGGTCGGCACGCCGGCCGGCGGGACCACGTGGTCGAAGCGACCGCTGAGCACGTCGTCGGCGGTGCGGTCGGTGAGGTGCAGCAGATCAGCCTGCCGTAGCGGGGTGGGACCGGAGATTGACCGGGCGGCTGCGAGGTGTGACGGGACGCGATCAGCAACAAGGCTTGCGGAAACCATGTAAGAACTCCAGAACGAACGAGTGGACAAAGGGCGGCGGCAAGTCAGCGCCGACAACACTCCCAAAATCCCGTTCGCTGGGTCACGGCAGACAGTGTTGCATAGGTTGACTTAGGTGCGCTGGCGCCTACCTCGCCCCTCGGGGTGGTGTGCGGTTGTCGTCGCGGCCGTGGGGTTGGCAGCGGCGGGCTGCTCGGCACACACGGACAAGGGCGCGCCCGGGTCAGAATCGGTGTCCGACGGGCCCGGCACTGGAGAAGCTGCGGCGACGGCGCCACCCGGCGTTGTCGCTTTGTCACCTGCGGGCGTGACTACCCGGATAAAGCTGCCCGCGCAGGCGGGCGAAGAAGAGTATTTCCAGGCCTGTCACGCCGCGAAGACCTGGATGCAGGGCCGCCCAGGCGATCGCCGGGCGCTGATCGAGGCCTACTTGGCGGCGGTCCAGGCGCCGGGTGCCGTCGGCCCGGGAACCTGGAATACGGCGTGGGCGGCGTTGCCGTTGGCCAGGCAGGCGGCGGTGATCGTCGCGGCCCGAGCGGCCGCCAACGACGAGTGCGGCTGAGGGCGAGCCAAGTTGTGATCGCAATTCGGATCATGGCTGAAAAAACTCGTCCGAACGCCGGAAAATGACGGCATGGCCGACTTCGACGCGCCCCCCGCCGACGTTTCGTCGCGGCCCCGGGTCGCGCTCGCCCTTGGCAGCGGCGGCGCCCGCGGATACGCCCACATCGGGGTGATCGGGGAGTTGCACGACAGAGGGTTCCAGATCGTCGGGATCGCGGGTTCGTCGATGGGCGCACTCGTCGGTGGTCTACAAGCGGCGGGCCGGCTCGACGAGTTCGCCGACTGGGCGCGATCCCTGACTCAGCGCGCCATCCTGCGGCTGCTGGATCCGTCAATCACCGCGGCGGGTGTGCTGCGAGCCGAGAAAATCCTCGACGCGGTGCGCGACATCCTCGGCGCGGCCACCATCGAGCAACTGCCGATCCCCTACACCGCGGTGGCGACCGACCTATTGGCCGGCAAGTCGGTGTGGCTGCAGCGCGGCCCCGTCGACGAGGCTATCCGGGCATCGATCGCCATCCCCGGTGTCATTGCGCCGCACGTCGTCGACGGGAGGCTGCTAGCCGACGGCGGGATCCTCGACCCGCTGCCGATGGCGCCGATCGCCGCGGTCAACGCCGATCTGACCATCGCGGTCAGCCTGTCGGGCAGCGAGGCCGTCGGCGGCGCCGAGGTTGAGGAGCCCGAACCCCGGCCGACCACCGAGTGGCTGAACCGTATGTTGAGTAGCACCTCGGCGTTGCTCGACCGGCCCACGGCGCGGGCAGTGCTCAACCGGTTTGGCTCGTCGATCTCCGCGGGTGCCGATCCCGATCATGAGGCCGAAGCCGACGAGGAACCCGATGTGCCCAAGCTGGGTGGGTTCGAAGTGATGAACCGAACCATCGACATCGCCCAGGCCGCCCTGGCGCGTCACACCCTGGCCGCCTACCCGCCCGACTTGCTGATCGAGGTGCCCCGGTCGGCCTGCCGCGGCTTGGAATTCCACCGCGCTGCTGAGGTGATCGAAACCGGCCGCATGCTGGCCGCCCGGGCATTGGACACCCTGGACCCGACCAGCCCCGGCCTAATCACATAACGCCGAGGAACGCAGCGACACCGGCCGCCTCGCGCCGGCCCTGTGCACGGCCAGCCTCAGCGGAGGCGATGCGGCAGCGCGGATCCAGCGGATTGGGCCCGAAAGCTGCCAGCGACGTGTCGTCGGCGAACACGCCTGACGCCGTGCCGCCGAATGCCGCGATCTCGACGGCGGGTCCGGGGCCGAACAGCGACGGCGCCGACATCCCGGCCGGCACCAGCACGATCGCCATCTCGCAG
>NZ_JBATXN010000110.1:0-2307 GCF_049673265.1 Mycobacterium sp.
GGCGTCGAGCCACCACAAAGACACTAGGGCGGGCTCGTCCTTCGCCGATTTCGCCGCCAACGCGAAAGAGCTGACCGGCAACAAGGACTAAACCCGTACCGGCGCCGAGCAGACGCAAAAGCGCCTAATTTGTCGGCGTGTTGGGGGCTTTTGTGTCTGCTCGCGCTAGATCAAAGGAGATTCAACAGTGCCCGGCGGTGGGATGAACTTTGAGCTGACCGATGACCAAGAGCTGATCCGTAAGTCGGTTGCGGAATTGGCATCGAAGTTCGATGACCACTACTGGATGGAAAAGGACCAGGCGCACGAGTTTCCGCACGAGTTCTATCAGGCGATCGCCGGCGGCGGCTGGCTGGGCATGACGTTCCCGGAGGAGTACGGGGGCCACGGCCTCGGCATCACCGAAGCCACGCTGCTCGCCGAAGAAGTCGCGAAAGCAGGCGGGGCGATGAACGCCGCCAGCGCGATCCACCTGTCGATCTTCGGCATGCAGCCGGTGGTCAAACACGGGTCCGACGAATTGAAGGCGCGCACACTACCGAAGGTGGCGACGGGCGAGCTGCACGTGTGCTTCGGAGTCACCGAACCCGGCGCGGGACTCGACACCTCACGCATCACGACGTTCGCCAAGCGCGACGGTGACCACTATGTCGTCAACGGCCGAAAAGTATGGATTTCCAAGGCACTCGAGTCGCAGAAAATCCTCCTGCTCACTCGAACTCAGCCCTACGACGAGGTCACGAAGAAGACCGATGGGCTGACGCTGTTCCTCACCGATCTGGACCGTAGCCGGGTGGACGTGCGGCCGATCCGCAAGATGGGCCGCAACGCCGTCAGCTCCAACGAATTGTTCATCGACGATCTGCGCATCCCGGTCGAAGACCGAGTTGGCGAGGAAGGCAAGGGCTTTCAGTACATTCTCGACGGCCTCAACCCGGAACGAATGTTGATCGCCGCCGAGGCGCTGGGAATTGGCCGCGTCGCCCTGGAAAAGGCGGTGAAATACGCCAACGAACGAGTCGTTTTCGACCGGCCAATCGGGATGAACCAAGGTATCCAGTTCCCGCTGGCCGATTCGCTTGCCCGGCTCGACGCCGCCGAGCTGATACTGCGCAAAGCCACCTGGCTCTACGACAACGGAAAGCCTTGTGGGCGTGAGGCTAACACCGCGAAATACCTATGCGCCGATGCCGGTTTCACTGCCGCTGACCGGGCGTTGCAAACCCATGGCGGCATGGGCTATTCCGAGGAGTACCACGTGTCACGGTACTTCCGGGAGGCCCGACTGATGAAAATTGCGCCGGTCAGCCAGGAAATGATCCTGAACTTCCTTGGCTCGCACGTGCTCAAACTGCCGAGGAGCTACTGATGACTAACCGCCTGTTCGACCTGACCGGCCGAGCGGCACTGGTCACTGGCGCGGCTGGCGGCATCGGCTCTGCGGTCGCCGAGGCGTTGGCTGACGCGGGTGCGGCGGTGCTTGTCACCGACCTCGACAAAGACGCGGCAGCCGCTGTAGCAGAACGGATCTCATCGTCGGGAAGACGGGCCGAATCGGCTGCGCTGGATGTGTCGGACCGCGAGTCTGCCGACGCTGCAACCGCGCAAGCGGCGGCCCTTGCCGATGGCCAACTCCACATTCTGGTGAACAACGCGGGTGTGACACGGCCGGCGATGTTCGAGAAGACCACCCAGGAGTCGTTCCGATTGTTGTTCGACATCCACGTAATGGGTGCGTTCAACTGCACCCAGGCCGCGATTCCACACGTCCCCACCGACGGCACCGGACGCGTCATCAACGTGACGTCCGCGGCCGGACTGACCGGCACCCTCGGTCAAGTCAACTACTCCGCGGCCAAAGCGGGCATCATCGGCTTCACAAAATCGGTTGCGCGCGAACTCGCCACCAAGAACATCCTGGTTAATGCGCTCGCGCCACTGGCCGCCACACCGATGACCGAAACCATTCGCACCAACGAGAAATTTGCGGCCAACATGATGAATCGAATTCCGCTGAAGCGCTGGGCCGAACCCGAAGAGGTTGCCGGTGCATTCGTCTTCCTCGCCTCCGACGCCGCCTCCTATATCACCGGTCAGGTGTTGCCGGTGGACGGCGGAATGGTGATGTGATGTCGGCAGGCGGGGGGCCGCTGGCGGGAATCACCGTGGTGGCCCTGGAACAGGCGGTCTCCGCGCCGATGTGCACACGGGTCCTGGCCGACTTCGGCGCACGCGTCATCAAAGTGGAGAACCCCAACGGGGGAGATTTCGCCCGGCACTACGACGATGTCGTCAACGGGCTTGCCG
>NZ_JBATXN010000111.1:0-1979 GCF_049673265.1 Mycobacterium sp.
GTGACGCACGCTGGGCCACACATCGAGACACGCGACGCGTGGGTGGAGTTCCCCATCTTCGACGCCAAATCGCGCTCGCTGAAGAAGACCGTCTTGGGCGGCACGATCGGGAGTAACGCTTCCAACGTGGTCGTCATCGAGGCGTTGCGTGATATCACCATGTCACTAGACCTCGGTGACCGCGTCGGCCTGGTCGGGCACAACGGCGCCGGGAAATCGACTCTGCTGCGGCTACTTTCAGGCATCTACGAGCCCACCAGGGGCTGGGCGAAGGTCAGCGGGCGGGTGGCGCCGGTCTTCGATCTCGGCGTCGGCATGGACCCCGAGATCTCCGGCTACGAGAACATCATCATCCGCGGCCTGTTTCTCGGGCAGACGCGACGCCAGATGCTGGCCAAGGTCGACGAGATCGCCGAGTTCACCGAGCTGGGCGACTACCTGTCGATGCCGTTGCGCACCTATTCGACCGGGATGCGGGTGCGGTTGGCGATGGGCGTGGTCACCAGCATCGACCCGGAGATCCTGCTGCTCGACGAGGGCATCGGCGCCGTCGACGCCGACTTTCTCAAGAAGGCTCAGACCCGGCTGCAGGGCCTGGTGGAGCGCTCCGGAATCCTGGTGTTCGCCAGCCACTCCAACGAATTCCTGGCACGGCTGTGCAAGACCGCGATGTGGATCGACCATGGTGTCATCCGCATGTCCGGCGGCATCGAAGACGTCGTGCGGGCCTACGAGGGTGAAGACGCCGCGCGGCATGTGCGTGAAGTGCTCGCCGAGGTCCCGCGATGACGTCGGTGTGCGCCGTCGTGGTGACCCACCGGCGCCCGGACGAACTGGCCAAGTCGCTCGACGCGTTGACGACCCAGAGCCGGCTGCCCGACCAGTTGATCGTCGTCGACAATGATAACGACGAGCGTGTTCGCGAACTGGTTGGCGCGCAATCCATTCCGACGGCGTATCTTCCGTCACACCGAAACCTCGGGGGCGCAGGCGGTTTCGCCCTAGGCATACTTCACGCGCTGGCCGCCGGTGCCGATTGGGTGTGGCTGGCCGACGACGACGGCCGTCCGCAAGACACCGAAGTCTTGGCGACGCTGCTGGCCTGCGCCGACAAACATCGGCTGGCCGAGGTGTCGCCGATGGTGTGCAACGCCGACGACCCGCAACGCCTGGCGTTCCCGCTGCGCCGCGGCCTGGTCTGGCGCAGGCTGGTCAGCGAGTTGCGTACCGCACCGAATCAAGACCTGCTGCCGGGCATCGCGTCGCTGTTCAACGGGGCGCTGTTTGCGGCTTCGGCGTTCGAGTCGATCGGCGTGCCCGACCTGCGGCTGTTCGTCCGCGGCGACGAGGTGGAGATGCACCGTCGGCTGGTCCGCTCCGGCTTGGCGTTCGGAACCTGTTTGAACGCCGTGTATTTGCACCCTTGCGGGTCAGCCGAATTCAAGCCGATCCTTGCCGGGCGCATGCACACCCAATATCCCGACGATCCGACCAAGCGGTATTTCACCTACCGCAACCGCGGCTACCTGCTGTCGCAGCCGGGTCTGCGCAAGCTGCTGGTTCAGGAATGGCTGCGGTTCGGTTGGTTTTTCCTGGTGTCTCGGCGCGACCCGAAGGGTCTGCTGGAGTGGCTGCGGCTGCGGCGGATGGGACGACGGGAAAGATTCGGGCAACCCTCATGACGGTCATCGATGCCACCGCGCAGTCCAAGACGCTGGCTCGCGCCTGGGGCGATTTGGTCGACGGGTATCGCCGCCGCGAGTTGTGGCTGCACCTGGGTTGGCAAGACATCAAACAGCGCTACCGCCGCTCGGTGCTCGGGCCGTTCTGGATCACGATCGCGACCGGCACCACCGCCGTCGCGATGGGCGGCTTGTACTCCAAGCTGTTTCATCTCGAGCTGGCGATACACCTGCCGTACGTCACGCTCGGCCTGATCATCTGGAATCTGATCAACGCCTCGATCCTGGAGGGCGCCG
>NZ_JBATXN010000112.1:0-2139 GCF_049673265.1 Mycobacterium sp.
CACGGATGATGCAACGCCGCAAAGTGCACCCGAATCTGGTGTGTGCGACCGGTTTCCAGATGCACGTCAAGCAGGCTCGCGGCAACGAAAGCTTCGATCGTGTCGTAGTGCGTGAGGCTGTGGCGGCCGTTGGCGGTGACTGCGAACTTCCAGTCGTGGCCGCGGTGGCGGCCGATCGGCGCATCGATCGTGCCGCTGGACGGATCGGGGTGTCCTTGCACCAGCGCGTGGTAGCGCTTGTCGACGGTGCGCTGCTTGAACGCGCGTTTGAGCAGGGTGTAGGCCCGCTCGGAGATCGCCACCACCATCACCCCAGACGTACCGACATCGAGGCGATGCACGATGCCCTGCCGCTCGTGCACCCCGGAGGTGGTGATCCGGTAACCAGCCGCGGCCAGGCCGCCGAGCACCGTCGGCCCCGTCCAGCCGACCGACGCATGCGCGGCCACCCCGGCCGGTTTGTCCACCGCCACGATGTCGTCGTCCGAGTACAGGATCGTCATGCCCTCGACGTCGACGGGTGTGTTCTCCAACGGCGCCGGCGGCTCGGGCAACCGCACCTGCAGCCACGCCCCGGCGGCCAGCCGATCCGACTTGCCGGCCGGCACGCCGTCCAACTCGACGCCGCCGTCTTCGGCCAACGCGGCGACGGCGGTGCGTGACAGACCCAGCAGCCGAGATAGCCCGGCGTCGACGCGCATACCCGCCAGGCCCTCCGGCACCGGCATCGATCGGTCAGCCAACAGCGCCGCTCCTCAGCATCGCTTCGCTCTGCATCGTCGTCGGCGGCTATCTCAGCGTTGGTCGGCACTGGTCCGGTCGGCGGTGCCGTCCGGTGGCTCGTCGCCGCCTTCGGCGGGCTCGTCCGGTGTTTCGGTATCCGCGGGGGCGGCGGCGACAGCTGCCACCTCGAGCGCGTCGTCGGGCTTGACCGCAAGGCGCCGCTCCTCAGCATCGCTACGCTCTGCATCGTCTCCGGCGCGGCGACGGCCGACAGTGTCGAAGTCGAAGCCGAACGCCGACAGCGTTACCAGCAGGATCGCCCCGCAGACCACCGACGGGTCGGCGACGTTGAACACCGGCCACCAACCGATCGACAAGAAGTCCACGACATGTCCCTGAAGTGGGCCCGGCGAACGGAAAAACCGGTCGACCAGGTTGCCCATCGCGCCGCCCAGGATCATCCCGAGGCCGATAGCCCAGCCTGGCGACACCAGCCGCCGGCCCATCCAGACAATCCCGACCACGACGCCGGTCGCGATCACCGTCAGCATCCAGGTGTATCCGGTCGCCATCGAAAACGCGGCGCCGGAATTGCGGACCAGCGTCCAGGTGACGGTGTCACCGAGGATCGGCACTGGCTGGCCGGGGATGAGCAGTTTGACGGCGATCACCTTGGTGATGATGTCCAGCACCAGCACAACCGCAGCTACTGCTAGCAGCAGCCGCAGTCGCCGTGGCGGCGCGGGAGCTTCAGCCTCCCCGGGCGTCGGGGCCTCAGTCTCCGGCTCAGCCGATCCCGTGGGTTGGTCAGTCACGCCTACATCATCCACTACCGCCGAATGGCGGCGACCCGCCACGCCCGGCTCCGCCGCCCTCGCGATCGCCGCCGGCCGAATGGCGGCGACCCGCCACGCCCGGCTCCGCCGCGCGATGCGGAATGATTTGTCCCATGAGCCGCCTCACCGTCATCGCCACGGGTGGGACGATCGCCAGCAGCACCGCCGCCGATGGGGTCCAGCGGCCAACGCGCGGCGGCGCCCAGTTGACCGCCGGCCTGGACGTCGATGTCATCGACGTGCTGTCCCTGGACAGCTCGCAGTTGACCCCGCCCGATTGGGATGTGATCGGCGCGTCGGCACGGGCCGCGGTGGCTCGCGGCGCCGAGGGCGTGGTCGTGACGCACGGCACCGACACCCTCGAGGAGACGGCGTTATGGCTGGACCTGACCTACGCGGGCGCGAGTCCGCTGGTGATCACCGGCGCCCTGCGCAGCGCTGACGCACCCGACGCCGACGGCCCGAGAAATCTGCGCGACGCCCTGTCGGTGGCGTCCAGTCCCGCCGCGCGCGACCTCGGTGTCCTGGTCTGTTTCGGCAGCCAGGTACTGCAGCCGTCGGGCCTGCACAAGGTCGCGAC
>NZ_JBATXN010000113.1:0-39598 GCF_049673265.1 Mycobacterium sp.
CAGGCAAGGCGCCATCTTCACCGCCGGGCCTCCTGTGGTCAAAGAGTCTACCGGAGAAGACATTTCGAAAGAGGACCTCGGTGGGCCAGATGTCGCATTGCCCAGCGGGGTGATCCATAACGTCGCCGAGGACGACGAAGCCGTACTCGACGAAGTCCGGCGCTACCTGTCGTACTTCCCGTCCAGCGCGTGGTCGTACCCGTCGTCAGTGGCTTCCGACGAGACCAGCACAACGCGTCAGACGCCGGAACTGCTCGACATCGTGTCCCGCGACAACCGCCGCGTCTACGACATGCGCGCCGTGCTCGACGTGATCTTCGACCGACCGGACTGGTTCGAGGTCCAGCCGCTGTTCGGCAAGGCGATCATCTGTGCGCTGGCCCATTTGGGCGGGCATCCGGTCGCTGTCGTGGCCAACCAGCCGCAGGTGCTGGCCGGCTCCATCGACGCTGACGCCGCCGACAAGGCGGCCCACTTCATCATGGTGGCCGATTCGTTCCACCTGCCGATCGTCTTCCTCGCCGACAATCCCGGCATGCTGCCCGGCAGCCGGTCCGAGCGCAGCGGCGTACTGCGGGCCGGCGCGCGGATGTTCGCCGCCCAGACCGCGGCCACCACACTGAAGCTGCACCTCACGCTACGCAAGGCGTACGGGTTCGGCTCGATGGTCATGTCGCTGCTGAGTTTTGACGACCAGGTCGCGACGTTCGCCTACCCCGGCGCGACGATGGGCGCGATGAGCGCCGCGGCGTTGAGCCGAGCGTCGCATGCTGGCGAAGATCTCACGGCGAAGCTGCGCGACGCGGAGCTGCAGGCGTCCTTCCTATCAGCCGAGCGGATGGGTTTCGACGAGCTCATCGATCCCCGCGAGACACGAGATGCGCTGCTGGCCTCGTTGATTCGGGGACTGTCCAGCCGGCAAGCCGTCGCCGAGCCGGTGAGCCGGACCGTCATCATGCCCTGAGTTCTCCGCGCGAGCAGTCGCACAAGCACCCATTTGGGTGCGCCCATGACTCGGATCAATATGTATTGAAGAACAACAGTTCCAGGGACTGGAATACGCTCTGCAATGGTCCGCTGTCGGCAACCCCGTGCTCAAGTAATGCAGTAAGCCACGCGTCGGCATCGTTGACACCGCTGTCGGAGATGTTGACAAAGGTGAGATCCCCGTCGGTCGACGTGGTCGCATCCGCGATCTGGGCCGGCGTCAAACCCAGGTATTCCACGTGCGTGCCGAATATGTTCAGCAGCGCGCCGGACAGGCCCTCGGCTTCGAAGACCTGTTGGAAGTTGGAAACCGGATCGGGGTCGAAACTGTAGATGGTCGCCGGGTACGCATCGTCCGGCGTCACGTTGCCAAGCACCTCGTTCATGTCGAAAAGGTTGAGCAGAGCGTTCGTCGTGCTCGAGCCGAGCACCGAGTCCATGTCCGCTTCCAGGTTGGACCAAGCGCCGGTGACTGGGGTGGAGGGGTCGCCGATGAACACGAAATGCAGGTCGTCGCTGGGGATGCCGGCTTCTTCGAGTCGGGTCATTGCGATCGACTCGGCGGTGGCGCTCTGGGAGTATCCGAAGATCGTCAGCGGGTGCTCGGCGCTGAACGCGCCCGGATCGGCGTTGAATTCGTTCTCCACGGCGAGGACGACGTCGTCCGCGTCGGTGAGACTGCTCGGGCCCTGCTGGAACAGCTCGGGTGTGGTCAGCACCTGCAGCGGCGCGGCGCACGGGTCGGTCCCGATCATGTCGCAGACCGTCGAGCCGGTCGCGCCTTCGTCGAAACCCAGCGGGTGCAGATACAGAT
Organism: Mycobacterium sp.; assembly: GCF_049673265.1. Lineage (GTDB taxonomy): Bacteria > Actinomycetota > Actinomycetes > Mycobacteriales > Mycobacteriaceae > Mycobacterium. Next base: position 1,802 of record NZ_JBATXN010000113.1, read on the forward strand.
CCTCGGCGGCCTGGGCGAACTCGGTCGACGGCATCGGCTCGCCGGTTCCGCCAAGGATGATCGCTGTATCGCTGCCCGCTAGCGGGTCACCCGGGTCGGCGTACGCGGCTGCACTGTTTAGCGCGGTGGCCATGCCTACCATCGCGCCAACGGCGCCAAGATGCACGAGTAACTTGTGTCGAGTCATCGCTGCGCCCCGCCTTATACCGTGATCTGCGTCATCGCATCTTTCTTATCTGAAGTTAATGTTGGATTCAAGCAGTTCTTAGGTCGGGTTAGCGGAGATGCTGTCGGCCAGGTCAGCAGATGTAATTCTCGCCGCTGGCCCGCACCGTCACGTCGCTGATGTTGATACCCCAAGGTTGGTCGATGACATGTACCACCGCGTTCGCCAGGTCATCGGGAGTGATCAGCCAGTACTGCACCGAGTCCACGTCCGCCTGCTCGGGTCGCAGGGCTCCGTTCAGCAAATTGCCGGCATTCTCGAAGAACTGGGCGGCTTTGTGTCCGGTGATGCCGATGGCCGCAGCCTCGTTGACGACACCGCTGGCGAGATTGGTTCCGAGGACGCCGGTCGGCTTCACCGTGGTCACCTTGATCTTGCCTTGGGCCTCAACCCGCAACGAATCCGAGAGCACATCGACGGCCGCCTTGGTGGCGCTGTAGACGCCGGAGCCCTCGGTTCCGGCGTTGCCGTAGATGGAGGAAATGTTGACGACCTGGCCGCGGCCTTGCTTGATCATCGTGTCGTAGACAGCCGAGATGCCGTTCACGACACCTTTGATATTGATGTCGATCGCCTTGTGCCATTTCTCCCAGGCACGTTCGTGGTCGGCGAAAAACGCCAGCGGCATCACGCCGGCGTTGTTCACGATCACGTCGATACGGCCGTAAGTATCGACGGCGTGTTGGGCTGCCGCTTGAACCTGGGCCATGTCGGTGACGTCCGCAATATGGGCGGTGCCTTCGAAGCCGGAGGCCCGGATGCCGTCGAAGACCTCGTTCAAGCCTCCGGCGTTGACGTCGACGCCGACGACCTTGGCGCCACCGGCGGCACACTTTTCCGAAATCAGCTTGCCGAAGCCGCTGGCCCCACCGGTCACGATAATGACCTTGTCCTTCAAGTACTTTGACATGTCTGTCCTATTCCGTTTCTCGATACGCCGCGACGACGGGCTCAAGCTCGTCGGGCGTCGCGCCGTGCATGATCACGGCGTCGGCGCCGTAATCGAATTCCTTGCGGATGCGAGCCACGCACTGCGCAGCCGACCCGGTGGCCGACGGCTCCAGCCATTCGTCCGGAATCAACGTCGCGATGTGTTCGATCTGCTCATGCGTGGCCTTGTGATCGATCCCGCCGGCGATCGACGTCACCACCGAATCCGTCCGAAAACGTTGCAGCACAGCCGGATCCCAATTATTCGTCTGAACCAACAGGTCACCGTAGCCCTGCAGATAGGTGGCAAGGCGCGCGACGGTCTTCTTCAGCCGCAACTTTTCGGGCAGGTGGTCGCCAACTGTCGCGAAGCAGGACCACACCCGCACGCTGTCCGGGTCGCGGCCCGCTTTTTCGGCGGCTGACTTAACGGTCTTGACGCAGCGCTGCAACGTCTCCGGGGTGAAGTAGGTGTGCAGGATGACGTCGTCGAAAACCCGGCCGCCGAGCGCAAGTGTGTTGGGTCCGAAAGCGACCAGCGCCAGTCGGATGTCTTCGTTGAAGTCGGGGTCGAGAAACAGGACGGGGTACTTGCCCATGGGCCCGTCGTGGTTGAAGATCAGCTCGCCGTGCCACAGCCGGCGCATGACCTGTGCCCAATCCTCCATCTGTGCGGTCGTCACCGCCGGCACTCCGAACGCCGCATACATCGCCGCCACCCCCCGACCGATGCCCAGTGTGAAACGGCCGCCGGAGAGGCGATGCATCGTGGTTGCCCACGATCCGGTGATCAGCGGGTGTCGGGTGTTGTGATTCGTTGCAGCCGTGGCGATTTGCATCCGGCTGGTCACTGCGCACGCCGCCCCGGTCAGCGAGGACGCTTCTTTGACGTTCCAGCGCTCGGAGATGAATGCGGTACCGAAACCCAGTTCCTCGCCGCGGCGAGCCTCATCCACCAAGGTTGCCGGCCCCTCGCCGCCGGCTCCTGCCAGCAGGTAGTAGCCCAATTCGTCAAGCGTCGGATCGGTCAACTCCAAACTCCTTGCTTGTAGCCGCAATTCCAGACCTCGGTGATTTTGCCGTCGACGACGCGGAATACCTCAATGCTGGCGACGTTGGTTTGGGTACCGTCCGTAGTGGTCATTGACGAGTCGTAGACGATCGCGACGTGCTCGCCGTCGTCGCCGGCGATGACGATATTCAAATCGAAGCGCAACTTGTCGAACAGTTGCCACATGTCGGCGACCCGCTGGACCGCCTGCGCGTGGGTCAGCGTGTGCGCATCACCGACCTCGTGCCGGATGACGCTGTCGCCGAACAACTCCTCCGCCAGATCCAGGTTGCGCTCGTTCCAGACCACCAAGTTGTACAGCTCGACCACTTCGCGGGAAGTGCGGGCTGCGGGGCTCATTCGAAGACCTCGGTCGCCTTTAGGTCATCTATTGCGGCCACTGCGCGCTCGGTTAGTTTCAGGCAAAGCGCGCGTGAGCGTTCCGGCATGGTGTCCCACCCGACCAGGGTAATGACGGGCAGCAGCATGAGATAGGCGGACGCCAAGCGATAATGCCGCCACGCCTCGTCGAACGAATAATCGGTAACGCCATCGTCAGCCAGCCAGGCGAGGTACTCGCGTACCAATTGCTCATCATGTCCGCGGCGTACCTGGGTCGGCAATCCTTGGCTGATCAGGTAAGCGACGTCCACCGCGCCGACACCTCGAGATACGAACTGAAAATCAACGATCTTCAACAAGTCCCCGTCAAAGAACATGTTGTCGGCCCTGATATCCCCGTGCAGCAGCATCGGGCGCGCCGTCAAGACAGCCAGCGCTTGCGGGGCCAGTTGCACGAATCGTTCGGCATAGCGAGCCACCGCGGCGGGAACCGCCGCCGGTGATTTGTCGCGGTATACCCGCCATCCCAGCTCGAACGCGGGATGCAGTACTTCGCGGGCGATCTGCGTGTCAAGGCTCGGAAACGAGTGGAGTTCCGGGCCGGCGGCGGTGACCGACCAGGCATGCATGCCGGCCAACTGCTCGATGCACAACCGGGCCCGATGCATCGTCAGGCCCGCCAGATGATCGGCATTGTCCCAATCCCGCAGATCCTCGAGAACCAGCACGAAATCCGCTGATTCCTCAGCAATCCCGGCGGCGTACACATGCGGTGTTGCTATCGGTGCCCTGCCCGCAACGTATCGGTAGAACGACAACTCCCGCCGGTAGCCGCCCAACATGTCCATCGCCCACCGAGCCTCGGACTGGGCGGGCAGTTTGACGATCACGGTCGACGGCACGCCGGGGCCGCCTGTCAAGTGGACCCGGTATAACAGCGACGAGAACCCAGTGTCTTGTGCAATCTGTTCGACGCGAATGGCATTGATAGTCAGCGGTTTCGAACCGACGGCGTCAGTGCACAGCCTTTCGCTCAGCCACTGTGTAGTCACCTCGTCGATTGCGCGGGGCACGCGCGCTTCGGCCAGTGTCACCTCGAGCTCCCAAAAGATATTTGACGATAAACAACTAACATAGTTGTCGAGCGTTTAAAATGCAACCGTGCCTTCCCCTGTACGCGGGCTTACGCAACCCGAGCGCGTGGAGTTGTCGAGCCGGCGCCTGCTGCACGCAGCGGCTGAACTCATCGTGGAGAAGGGCTGGGAAGCAACCACGGCCGCAGAGATCGGGCGCCGCGCGGGATACAGCCGCGCCATGGTGCATGCCCGGTACGGCAGTAAGGACGCCATCCTTGAGGTCTTCCTTGGCGAATATGTAAAGCGGCTCAACCCGGATCCCGATCCCACCATCACTGGTATGCAGCAGGTCCTCGCGCACTTCGATCGGATTCAGCAAATCCTTGGCGAGGACCGCGAGCTCTTGCGAGCGATGTTCGTGGCCACTTTCGAGGCGGCGAAGACGACATCGCCCTTGCGCGAACGGGTCCAGACCCAACTCGTGAGTGGCGCGGTCAAGGTCGAGGCGGGCCTGCGTACCGGCATCGAGGACGGCTCGGTCCGATCCGGTATCGATATCGATCCCGCCGTCAAGGACATCACCGCGGCGGTGTTCGGCATCGCGTTTCAGTGGGTTGCCGTGCCACAAGCGCACGACCTCGATGACGAGCTGAACTGCGTTCGCGCCCGGATCATTCAGCAGTACGGATCGACGCCTCCTGCACGACGCCGCGCAGGAAGCGCTCGGTGACCTTGTGTACCCGCCGGGAGAACACGTGGCCGACATGGCCTCCGTCATACCAGTAGAACTGGCCACCCCACCGCTCTTGTAACGCGAGAGCTGGCTCACGCATCGCCATCCGGTCATGCCATGCCCCCACGATGAGCCGCCGCTGCGGCGGCGGTGCCGGGGTGACCGACAACGGGTCGATCACCGAGGTCAGCTTCGAAACCTCGGCGGACGCCAAGAGTTCGCGGAAGTCATTACGGGATTGTCCGAACCGCCCTAGGTGGCGCGCGATCATCGCGTTGAGCCCCAGAATCGGGGTATACAGCGCGACGCCGTCGACCTGCTTCTCCAAATGGGAAACAAGCGCGGCGACCGGGCTGCCCATCGAAATCCCCGCCACCACAACCGCGGTGGACTGCTGCTGTGCCCAAGCCACCACCGCGCGTACCTCGGACACCGCACGCATCATGCCCGCCACATTGCCCAGCGGATCCACGTCCGGGTAGGCCGGCCATTCGCGGCGCCGGCAACCGTGGCCGGGCTGGACCGGCATCGCGATGTTGAACCCCAACTTGTGATGAATCAGGCCGATTCGGGTCAACAACAGGTCTTCGGTGCCGCCTTGACCGGCGCCGTGTACCCACACCAGCCATGGCCGTGGGCCGTCACTATGCCGGCACAGATGTACGACCGCCCTCGCCGTGCCGCCCAGGCCCTCGGCTTCCAGAGTGGCCGGCAGCAGCGGATCATGCTCGAAAAACATCCGCTCATAGGTCAGGCCCGCAATACGTCGCGCCTCTACCGCAGTCGCTCGCAACGGATTTGGGCTCGCATGTGCGCGGTCAATACCAAGTGCGGACAGTTCTTCAGCGGCCGCGGCACATGCACTCATCGGCCGCGCAGCTGGTGGGCTACCGGCCAGCAGCGAAAAGCTGCTCAGGACAATCTCATCCAGCATCACCTCGCCGAACTGACGGACCCCACGCGGCGAGGCCGGCGCCCAGCCCGTCGACTCGTTCAACCCGGCCACGGTACGCGGCAGAAGCATGCTGAGCTCGCGGGTGACCCCTCTGGCCAAGCCCAAGCCTCGTGTCGCCAATGACATGTCGTTCACCTAAGCCAGAGGCCGGAGAACCCCGCGCCGATGACCAGCGCGTCCGAGTTCAGTCGTCATCGCCACCGGTGATCTTCAGGATGGTTCGGGTCAGGTGCAACGTTTTGATCCGCCAGGTGCCGTCTTGCTTCTCGTAGGTCTCGTGGTAGTGACCGGCGCCGTGCAACTCCTGCCCGCCGGGGAAGATGATCCAGTCCTCCATCGCCCAGATGCCGGTCGCGGTCGCGCGTGAGGTGAGGGTGATCTCCGGGGTATGGCAATGGTGCATAGTGGCGGCGTTCTCCAGGCTGGCCAGCACCGATGGCACGAAGTTGTCGACGCCTTCGACCGGCGGAGCCGTCATCGGGTCGGCCCCGCCGATGGCAGGTGCCATATCGAGCTGGACCACCACGTCGGTGGTGAACACGCTGCGCCACCCCTCGGCGTCTTTCAAGTCCAGAAAACGGCAGTAACGCGCCTTCAACTGGCGAATCGCTTCGAGATCATCAGCCACCCTGCTACGCCTCCTTGGCCCGAAATCTATACTGTAACGTATTTAGTATCTGTGGGACGACGGCAGGAGGATCCCGCGTGAAGGTCCCGTTCACCTGGAAAGTCACCGGCTGGTTCATGGTCGGCTGGTCCCCTGAGTTTCCCATCGGCGAGGTCCGCCCGCTGCACTATTTCGGTGAGGATTTGGTGGCCTACCGCGACGAGGCCGGCGAGCTGCATGTGCTCGAGGCGCACTGTAAACACCTGGGCGCTCACATCGGCCACGGCGGCAAGGTGGTCGGCGACTGCGTCCAATGTCCCTTCCACGGGTGGCGCTGGGGCCCCGACGGCACCAATCGATACATCCCCTATCAGCCGGACCGCCCCAATCGGGCGCTACGGCTGCGAGTGTTTCCGGTCCGCGAGCAGTACGACTGTGTGTTCATCTGGCATCAGCCCGACGGCAAGGAACCGCAATGGGAGATGCCAGACATTTTCCGTAAATTCCCGCAATTCGAGACCGATCCGGCGGCCTACTACCGGGCCTATCCCGAGTTCTCTCGGCGCGCGCAGCGCGAACCGGTACATCCGCAGATCGTGGCTGAAAACGCCCCCGACAGCGCTCATTTCGAGTATGTACACCACGCCACGGTGACACCGCGCGTGCTGGACTGGAAGATCGTCGATCACGAGTGGCAATTCATCGCCGGCTGGCCGGACGCGAGTAGCGACAATCCCGACGATCTGGCATTGCGCTTCCACAGCCATTTGTTCGGTCTGGGTGGGGCGATCAGCGTCTTCGAGGGCGCGCAGAACCATCGGCTGATTTTCACCTGCACGCCCGTCGATGACGAGTGTTCGGATCTGTTCTACTCGATTTGGTGGCCCCGATCCCCCGGCGATGCCTCCGACGTGCCGCAGGGCAAGCTACGCGACCTCATCGAAAAACAGTTCTTGTCAACGGTCTTCGACGATCTGCAAATCTGGCGCTACCAGAAGTATGTGGAACATCCGGCCCTCTCGAAGGTCGACGCGAAAGGGTATATGGCACTGCGGACGTGGGCGAACCGGTTCTACGAAGTGCCCGCATGATCGATGTGGCGGAGCTCGCGGCACCCGAGCACACCGCGATCGTCGCTCAGGAGTGCCAGGGTGCGGTGATCGGCCCGAACGCAGGGTTGGCGGCACTCGCCAAGGAAGCACGCCGCGTTGCGCTCCCGAATATCACCCGGTTGCTGCCGGCGGCTCGGGCGGCAGGCGTGCACATTGTGCACTGTTTGGTGCAGCGACGACCCGACGGGCTTGGCTCCAACCACAATGCGAAGATCTTCAGCATCGGGCGCGGTGACGTCGACATCGCTCCCGGCACGGCCGGAGCAGCCGTGTTGCCCGAATTGGGGCCTGACCCAACCGATCTGGTGTTGAGTAGGTGGCACGGCGTCGGCCCGATGGGCGGCACGGACCTCGACGCCGTGCTGCGGAACCTCGACGTGTCCACGATCGTCGTGGTCGGTGTTTCGCTGAATATCGCGATCCCCAACCTGGTCATGGACGCGGTCAACGCCGCCTATCGCGTCGTCGTGCCGCGCGATGCCGTCGCTGGCATACCCACCGAGTATGGCGAGGCCGTCATTGACAACACGCTGTCGCTGCTCGCGACCATCACCACAACCGACGAGCTGCTCGGGGCATGGACGCAGCAATGACCGACACAGCACCCGAAGTCCGAGGCGGATTTCCAGAGCTCAAACCGCTGGACACTCCCCCTGGCCTGGGCCGGTTCGTCGCCGCAGTGCGCCGCCTGCAAGACCTGACGGTATCGACCAATCCGGACAGCCCGATGTGGGTCACCGCTGCCGAGCACATCGAAAACGTCTGCGCAATACTGGAAGACCACCAGGTGCCGGAGGGCCGAGCCCCGGCCGGGCGAGTCATCGACCTGCCCGGTTTAGGCCATCCCCTCCTGCCACCGTGGACCATCACCGACTCCGCGGACGGCGTCACCATGGAAGGACGCTTCACGCAATCTCATGTGGGCGGCAACAACGCCGTGCACGGCGGCATGATCCCGCTGCTTTATGACTGGCATTTCGGGATGATCGTGTCAACCGCGGGGCTTTCCCCCAGCCGCACGGCCTACCTGCATGTCGACTACCGCAACATCACCCCGATCGATGAGCCGTTGACCGCCTATGGCCGGATCTCCGAGATCGACGGCAGAAAGGCATTCGTCGCCGCTACCATGACAGCGGCCGACGGCACGCTACTCAGCGAAGCCAACGGCCTGATGGTCCGCTTACTTCCGCACCAGCCGTGAGAGGCCTGATGTCTGACATCGCAACACAATTCACGGTGCCCGCCGTGGTCCAAGCCATCGCTGCCGCGATCGGCGACCGCGAGCTGATCATCCAGGGCGGGCGACGCTATACCTACGCGCAAATCGTCGAGCGGTCGAACCGGCTCGCCAAGTACCTGCGCTCGCGGGGGCTGGGCTGCCACATCGAACGGTCGGCACTTGCCGGTCACGAGGTCGGGCAGGATCTCGTCGGCCTGTACGCCTACAACGGAAATGAATTCGTCGAGGCGTTGCTTGGTTCCTTCGCCGCGCGCGTCGCCCCGTTCAACGTCAACTTCCGCTATGTCAAGAGTGAGTTGCAGTATCTGCTCGCTGATTCCGGCGCGACCGCGCTGATCTACCATGCCGCGTTCGCGCCGCGGGTGGCCGAAGTTTTGCCGGAACTTCCGCAGCTACGAGTGCTGATTCAGATCGCCGACGACTCGGGTAACGACTTGGTCTACGGTGCGGTGGACTACGACAGCATCGTCGAAGCGAGTTCGGGGGCACCACCGCCCGTACAGCGCTCGCCTGACGATCTGTACGTCCTCTATACCGGCGGCACGACCGGAATGCCCAAAGGTGTGCTGTGGCGCCAGCATGACATCTTCATGACGTCTTTCGGCGGACGAAATCTGATGACCGGCGAGACTGTCGGTTCCATCGACGAGATCGTCGCGCGGGTGGCCGCCAGCCCCGGCACCAAACTCCTCATCTTGCCTCCGCTTATTCATGGTGCCGCGCAATGGAGCGTCATGATGGCAATCACGACCGGGCAGACCTTGGTCTTCCCTGCCGTCGTCGACCATCTCGATGCCGACGATGTCGTCCGCACCATCGAGCGGGAGAAGGTGGCCGCAGTGACGGTGGTCGGGGATGCCATGGCCCGTCCGTTGCTTGCCGCCGTCAAGAAAGGCATCGCCGACGTGTCGTCGTTGGCGGTGGTCGCCAACGGCGGTGCGCTGCTGACGCCGTATGTCAAAGAGCGTCTGATCAAGGCATTGCCGAACATCATGGTCGTGGACGGCGTGGGATCGTCGGAGACCGGTGCACAGATGAGTCACCTATCGGTCACCGGCGCGGTGTCGACCGGCACTTTCAACCCTGGACCGGACACCTTTGTGGCCGCCGAAGATTTCGGCTCGCTCCTGCAACCCGGACACGAAGGCATGGGCTGGCTGGCCCAGCGCGGTTACGTGCCCCTCGGTTACAAGGGTGACGCTGCCAAGACGGCCGCCACCTTCCCGGTGATCGACGGCATCCGGTACGCCATACCCGGTGACCGCGCCCGCCACCGGGCCGACGGCGTGATCGAGTTGCTGGGCCGCGATTCGGTGACGATCAATTCCGGCGGCGAGAAGATCTTCGTCGAGGAGGTCGAAACCGCGATCGCGTCGCATCCATCGGTGGCCGACGTTGTGGTTACCGGGCGACCGAGCGAGCGGTGGGGCCAGGAGGTGGTGGCCGTGGTTGCGCTCGCCGACGACGCACGTGCCGATGGCGAGGAACTGATTGCACATGCCGGAAAGTCGTTGGCCCGCTACAAACTTCCGAAGGCGATCGTCTTCCGGGCGGCCATCGAACGCAGCCCGTCCGGCAAGGCCGACTACCGCTGGGCGCGCGAGCAAGCTGAGAACGACTAGAAGCCGAGGCTGATCGCCGTGGGTGATGACGACGCGCGAGCCGCCTTGCGGCGACACTGGGAGGCCTCCGACGCCAACGACTTTGCGACGGAGCACCAAATCTATCGAGTTGATGCGGTTCTCGATTATCCGCAATCCGGCGAACGCATCCGAGGCCGAGCCAACATTCAGGCGTCGCGCGCCGCCCAGCCCAATACGAAACGCTTCACCGTGCGACGCCTGCTTGGCGGCAGCGATCTTTGGATCAGCGAACTCGTCATGACTTATGACGGGCAACCGTCTTACGTAGTCAGCATCATGGAATTCCAGGGCGAAGAGGTGGTCCACGAAACCCAGTACTTCAGTGAGCCGTTCGAGCCGGGACCGTCTCGCGCTCAATGGGTCGAACGAATGGAGTGAGCCGCTCCGAGTGACACCGGTAGATGTTTGAGTCCGTGCAGCCCAATGCTGTTGTTGAAAGCTGGTTCGCCGGCGAGCGTTAACTGCGGGAAGTGCTCGAACAACGACTGCAGGCCGATATGGAGTTCCATGCGCGCCAGCGCTGCACCGAGGCACGCATGCACACCGGTGCCGAAGGTGATGTGTTCGCGGGCGTTAGCGCGGCGTGTGTCGAACGTATCGGGGTGTTCAAAGGCTGCCGGGTCGCGGTTGGCCCCGCCCGCGAGCAGAAATAGCGCTTCGCCCGCCCGGACGGGGTATCCGTGAACGTCAACGTCCTCGGTGGCGACCCGCGGGACTACTTGAGCTGCCGTGTCATAGCGCAGGATCTCCTCGATCGCGTCGGGCCATCCCTCGGGGTTAGCGCACAGGACGGCCAGCTGGTCCGGATGACGGACGAGGGCTACGACGGCCTTGCCCATGACATGACTTGTGGTGACGAACCCCGCACCGACGAGCAGCCCAGCGAGCATCCTGATCTCGATTTCGGTCAGGTCGCCGTTGTGTAGAACGTCGGACAGCAGGCTGTCGCCGGCGTCGTCTTGACTTAGTCGCTTGACATGCCCAGCGAGGTACCGATCGAATTCCCGCAGAACTTTCGTCGCGGACCGAAAGTCGCGCCAGGATGCCGTGGTGCTGCCGATCAATCTCGTTGTGGTCTCGGCGACTTCCTGAAGATAATCCGTCTCGTCGGGTGGCATTGCCATCATCTCGGCGATGACCGCGACGGGAATTCGTGAGGCGTACTCAGTGACCAAATCGCACTCTGCGCGGCCCTCCAGACCGCGAAGCAGCCCCTCGGCGATTTCCTGAATACGCGTGCGAAGTCCATCGAGCGCCCGTGGGGTGAACGACCGCGCGACCGGGCGACGTAGCCGCGTGTGCTCCGGTGGATCGGTGACCAACATGGACGGCGGTTCGATCGGATTCAGCACACCGGGGTCGGTTTTGGCCAGGACCCACTGCACGATCCGAAATGTTGACCGATCTTGAGGTTTGATGGTCCTGAACCGGACGTCGCGCAGCACCTCGCGCACAATCTGCGCGTCGGCACTGACCCAGCCGGCTCCTCGTACCGGTGACATGCGCCCGCGCCCGCGAACTTGCTCGATGAGCGGATAAATATTGTCAACGGGATTGGTGTCGATCGTCAGCAGCTGCGCCAGCGGATCACCTCGCCGCGCCAGCAGTTTCAGCGACGCACGTGGCAGCCCATACCCCGCCGCCCAATGCGTCCACTCCCGGACCGGCAGCTGCATGTGCCCACACTCCTGGCAATCGGCTACACATGAGCCTAATGGCCTGCCACCACCTGGGTCTACGCTCGAAGTGGCACAAAACGAAAGGTACGCGATGCTCGCAGCGTTCGGATTCGACGCCCTGGGTGTCGTGGTCGGCGATATGTACTTCGTCGACCCGGACCCGCTCGAAGGTCAAGAAACCCCGGAACGGGGGGTCAGGTTGGAACTGCGCCTCGTCGACCGGGCTGAGCCGCACGGATCGATTTACGCGGGCGTTCCGATCGCCTTTTCCCGCCCGGTGTGGCGGGTGGATATTTTCGGATCAACAGAGAGCCCACCCGGGACGCTGGACCGGGCTCATCACCACCCCCGATTCAACGGTTGGGAACCCTCACGCCGGCATTTCGTCCCCGAGCTGTCGGCCGACCCGGTGTCCTGGGTCGCCGATCAATTGGCGGATCCGGCCGCGGTGCTGGCCCGGGCCGGCGTCGATACGGATGAGGTCAGCAAGGCCGACTTGACCGGACTCGCCGCGGCAGGCCCAGAGATTGTCGCCGCGGTGAAGCGGATGCTCGACGGCGTGCGAGACGGCGAACTGGCTCCAGCCCCGGCCGAGCCCGTTGCGGCCGCCCGCACCGGCTGGCTCTAGTCGCTCACGAGTCGCTGGTGACCTTGGTGGCCAATGCGGCCAGCTTCGCATCGAGAAGCTCTGCAGCGCTGAGCAATTCGGGGTTCGGCTCAATGACCATCAACGACGACGGCTTGACATAGGTCAGGCTGCTGCGCCCATCGCCCTCGTCGACAAGGAGCATCTCGACCGGGGCGAACAACCCCGCGGTCACGTCGTGGCGCAGCATCGTGATCGCGATCAGCGGGTTGCCGAGGATCACCCGCAGCGCCTTGCGGTCGATGCCCGCCTTGGTGATCCACGCGCCGTGGTCCACCTCGCCGAACAGCATGAAACCGCTTGGGCCGACGTGGGATTCCACCCGTTCCCGGTAGGCGTCCCAACTGTCGGTGGCCGTGCCTATGTCGTTGATCGGCACCGCCCGTTCACCGATGTCGGCCCGCAGCGCAGCGACCAGCTCGTCGTAGCTCTTGGCGCTGTCGAAGCGCACGCGCACACCGTCAAACCGAATCTCGCGCGGCATGGCCGCCTCCTTAGTTACAGCTTTCCTGTCCTCATGTCTTCACCAACCTTGAGAATCGGACGCCAGTTCTCCGGTTTAACCCTCTCCCAAAGGCCGCCCTTCCCCAGTTCCCTTCCACGCTGATCTTCTTTCCTGAACCACTCCTCAGCGCTTCTCATCCGATTCGGGTGGATCTCATCGAGCAATGCGTAGTCCCGTTTGACGATTCGGTGCTTCCAGAGCCGCCAGAAACCGGTGAAGTTGTCGCGGATGGTCATGGTGCTTTTGTCATCTGGGTCCGCGTTGTAGCCGGCAGGCCTGTCCGCGATTGCGCTGAGTGGGCCTTGCCGCCAGTACGTGTCCAGGTCGGTGTCGACGTATCGTGCTGGGTGCCCGGTGACCGTTTCAAACGCCTCGGCGAGGTTCGCGTAGGAGACATCGTCGATGGCGACCTCGAGGTCCATGCCTTTGGCGCGCTCGGGATGGTCGAAAAGCCAACGAACGTAATATCCGCAATCCTCAAGCGACACATGTGGCACGGCTCCGTCGCCGAGCGGGACCCGCCATGTCAAGACACCGTTTTCCACGGCAGGTGTCATGGGCGTCCCGGGTGAGATCGCCATTTCGATGTACGGGCCCGAGGTGAAGACCGCCGCTCCCATCCGATGACCATTGACCTGATTCTGGAACAGGATCCACTCGCCCACCCGGCCCTTGCCGTCGTAGTGGCCGGTGCGGAATCTGGAGTCGTATCCCGCCTTCTTGAGCCCGTAGTCCAGGTTGCCGTACACGAAGAATTTGATGCCTTCTTCGATCGCGATCTCGTAAGTGCGGATCGCCCAGTAGATCTCGGTTTTCTCGCCGGTGTTGAATCCGTCGATGTTGATGAATGCTCCGTCACAGCCGCGAAATCCTTCCCGCAGAATCGATTCGTCGGCGAGGGAGCCTTCGAGGACGGAGACGTTGTTCAGCGCGAGAAGGTCCTCGGCTCGGCGCGAGGCGGAGTCGCGAGTGAGAAACCGAACGGAGTACTTCTGGTCGGCGACCAAGGCGCGAATGATCGGGATGCCTTGGGCTCCAGTGCCACCCACGACGAAGATCTTGGAGGTGATGTGAGAAGACATTTGATGACTCCTGCCGACGTCACAGACGCTCGATGATGGTGGCGTTTGCCATGCCGCCGCCCTCACACATCGTCTGTAGCGCATACCGGCCACCGCGCTGCTCCAAGGCGTTGACCAGCGTGGTCATGATGCGAGCGCCACTGGCCCCCAGCGGGTGACCAATCGCGATCGCGCCACCGTTGACGTTGGTCTTGGCCAGATCGGCCCCGACCTCGTGGGCCCAGGCCAACACGACCGGCGCGAACGCCTCGTTGACCTCGAACAGGTCGATGTCCGCCAGCGTCAGACCGGCGCGTCGCAATACCTTGTCGGTGGCCGGGATAACACCGGTCAGCATGTAAAGCGGATCGGAGCCCACCACCGTCGCGGTGTGAATCCGGGCCAGCGCCCGAAGGCCCAGTTTCTTGGCGATCTCGCCGCTGGTGATCAGCACCGCGGCGCTGCCGTCGGAAAGCGGCGACGAGTTGCCCGGCGTGATTTCCCAATTGATCTGCGGGAAGCGCGCTTCCACCGCCGGGTCGTAGAAGGCCGGCTTCAGTCCGGCCAGGGTCTCGAGGGTGGTGCCGGGCCGGATGATCTCGTCGGTGCTTAGCCCGGCGATCGGAGCTAGCTCGTTGTCGAAGAGCCCCTCTTTGGTCGCCCGCGCTGCCTTTTCGTGACTGGCAGCGGAGAATTCGTCGAGCTGTGTGCGTGAGAATCCCCACTTGGCGGCGATCAGTTCGGCACTGATGCCCTGCGGGACCAGTCCGTCGGGATAGCGGCGCGTCATGTCCTCGCCGAATGGGTTGCTGCCCGGGAGCACCGAGCTGCCCATCGGAACGCGGCTCATCGACTCCACGCCGCCCGCGATCACCAGGTCGTAAGCGCCGGAGACGACGCCCTGGGCGGCGAAGCTGATGGCCTGCTGGCTGCTGCCACATTGCCGGTCAACTGTGGTGCCGGGAACCGCCTCAGGAAAACCCGCACCCAGCAGGGCATTACGCGCGACGTTGACCGCCTGGTCGCCGACCTGCGTCACGGCGCCCGCAATGACATCGTCGATCTGGCCGGGGTCCACACCCGTGCGCTGGACCAGTTCTCGCAAGCTGTGCGCCAGCAGGTCTGCGGGCAGCACGTCGTGCAGTGCGCCGCTGGCCTTGCCTTTGCCGACCGGTGTGCGTACCGCACCCACGATGACGGCGTCTCGACCCTGATATGCCATGACTCCTCCTTGAGCCGCTGCTAAGTATCGTTGGCTATACTCAGCTAATCACCTAGGTATAGTAGAATCAACCCAGATGGGAGGTGATTTGCATGACACTTCTGCAGGGCGCGCTGGCGGATCGGGACGCCTGGTCGGCGGTCGGCGAGTGCTCAATCGAAAAGACCATGGCGGCGGTCGGCACCAAGTCCGCGATGCTGATCATGCGCGAGGCGTACTACGGCACCACCCGGTTCGACGACTTCGCGCACCGGGTGGGCATCACGAAGGCAGCCGCCTCGGCGCGGCTGGCCGAATTGGTCGAACTCGGGCTACTGACGCGACGGCCATATCGCGAGCCGGGGCAGCGCACCCGCGACGAGTACGTGCTCACCGAGGCCGGTATCGATTTCATGCCAGTGGTGTGGGCGATGTTCGAGTGGGGGCGACATTACCTGCCCGGCCACAATCGGCTGCGCCTAACTCACCTGGGTTGCGGCGCCGAAGCATCCGTCGAAATCCGTTGCGCCGAGGGCCATCCAGTGCCGCCCGACGAGCTCGGTGTGCGGCTGGTCAGCCGGAGTTCCCGCCGTCGCGATTGAACCAACGGACCGTTTCCGACTTTCAGGTCGGCGGCATTGCGGACGGTGGGCGAAATCCGGAGTGCGCCAATGAAACAGACATACCAGTGCCTACCGGACCGCTGTGGTCGACGAGCACGGCGGAGCCGGTGGCTATCCCGTCATTGCTGTAGTGAGTAAGTGAGGCCAGCCCGATGTGGGGTCCTACTGGCAGGCGACTCAGCGTGAGGGTGTAGTCGACGTTGATAAACTGCAACGCGCGGCTTCCCCAATTGGCGATTGAGGCCGTGACGTCGCCGGCCATCGCCGCGCGAGTGAACGCGCTCATCGGTTCCGTGTCCACCAATGGACGCGTCTCCTCCAACCACGTGTATTTCGGTCCAGATGCGTCGTCATCCCATTCAGGGTCCGGATTCTGTACCCCGGCACCCCAACCGTAGGTCCGGATAAAAAGCGAAGGGTGGTTGCCGTTCTGCTCGATCGGTAGCGGCGGCATCTGCACGGGTGGTGACCACACATCTCCGTCCGGCTGCTGGCCGCGCCGCAAAAACAGTGCGCTCCCACGCGCCACCGCGGCGCCCCGTTGGATGAGGACAGCCTCCACGAGCCGCAATCGTCGCCGATCGTGGTGGACGCAAGTGTGCAGCTCCACCGGTTCCAGTGCCGTGGGTGCGGGAAGGTCGACAGTCAGCCGCGCGGGGTGCAGCTGCGGGTCGTCGACGGCGCGTTCGACCGCCCAGGCCAAGAGGCCGCCGACGACATGCCCGCTGATCGTCGGGCCCCACCCTCCGCGAGCGATTGCGGTTGGCACGTAGCAACCTTCATCGCGCACAAAGTACGCAGAGATGGCCGTCGGCCCAATATCATCCGCGATGGTCTTCGGCTCGGTCATTGAGATGTCTCCCAGGCACTGGCGGTGGAAAGACTCGATCGGCGCTTGAGTCGGCAGCGGATACGCGTCCGAACGGCCGTGCGGCGCTCACAGCCTCCTAGATTACGACAGCTGGCCCGGCCCATGTAGGCTACTGTAATATTTACAGTACGATCATGTAGCCGAGACGGGGAAACTGTGGATAGTCCAGTTCAAGACACTGCCGTCAGCGCTGCCTTTCCCACCGACTTTATCCGTGACCCATATCCATACTTCGCAAAGAAGCGCAGCGAGGCCGGTGTGTTCCACGGGACGGTCGTCGACTACTCCAAAACTCCCGAATCGCTGCGGCCCAAGAACTCTTTCGCCGCGATGTCGTTCGACGCAGTCAACAAGGCATTCCGCGACGGCCAGGTCTTCAGCTCGACCTACTACGACAACACGATCGGCTTGTTCATCGGTCCGACCATCTTGGCGATGGGAGGCAAAAAGCACCGCGAACACCGCAACCTGGTGTCGGCGGCGTTCAAGTCCAAGGCCCTGGCGCGCTGGGAACCCGAGGTTGTGCGACCGATCTGCAACGCACTGATCGACGAATTCATCGATGCCGGCGAAGCCGATCTCGTCCGCAATTTCACCTTCGAGTTCCCCACCCGGGTCATCGCCAAGCTGTTGGGCCTGCCGGCTGAGGACTTGCCCGAATTTCGCCGCCGCGCGGTGCAATTGATCAACTACACGATCAAGTACGAGCGCGCCTTCGAAGCCTCCGCAG
The DNA here is from genome assembly GCF_049673265.1 of Mycobacterium sp. Taxonomy (GTDB): domain Bacteria; phylum Actinomycetota; class Actinomycetes; order Mycobacteriales; family Mycobacteriaceae; genus Mycobacterium. The sequence goes on from NZ_JBATXN010000113.1 coordinate 19,036, forward strand.
CACTGAAGGACTATTTCCTCGACCAGATCGAGCAACGCAAAGCCAAGCCGACCGATGACGTCATCGGTGATCTGGTCACCGCGGAAATCGACGGCGAAAAGCTCAGCGACGAAGCGATTTACTCCTTCCTGCGGCTGCTACTACCCGCCGGGCTGGAAACCACCTACCGGTCATCGGGCAACCTCCTCTTCTTGTTGCTCACCCATCCGGAACAGTTCGACGCGGTGCGAGCCGATCACGACTTGATCGCCCCGGCGATCGAAGAGGGCTTGCGCTTCGAGACACCACTGACCACGGTGCAGCGGTTCGCCACCGAAGACACCGAGCTGGAAGGAATCACGATTCCCGCGCGGTCGGCAGTTGACCTGTGCATCGGCTCGGCCAACCACGACGAGCAGCGGTGGGAGCGCGCGCAAGACTTCGACATCTTCCGCAAGCACGTGCCGCACATCTCGTTTGCGGCCGGTGAACACACGTGCCTGGGGCTGCACCTCGCCCGCATGGAGACGCGGGTCGCGTTGGAATGCCTGCTGGATCGGGTGACCAACATCAACCTTGTCACCGATGATGATCCGCATATCTTCGGGCAGCCGTTTCGATCACCGAATGCGCTTCCGGTGACGTTCGACGCGAAGTAACGTCCCGGAAATGGTCAAGGTGATGGAGGGCTTTCGAGTCCTGGAGGTTGCGCAGTTCACGTTCGTCCCCGCAGCAGGCGCTATCCTCGCCGACTGGGGTGCCGACGTTCTCAAGATCGAGCACCCGCTGCGTGGCGACACCCAACGCGGCTTTCTCAATATGGGTGGCATTCAGGTCAACCCGGACCGGCATCCGCTGATGGAACACCCCAACCGGGGCAAACGCAGCGTCGGGATCGACGTCTCAACGCCGGGCGGGCAGGAAGTCATCTATGAACTGGCCAAGACATCCGATGTGTTCCTGACCAACTACATGCCCGCGCAGCGCCAAAAGCACAAGTTCGACGTGGAGCACATCCGCGCGGCCAACCCCAACATTGTGTATGCCCGCGGTTCGGCGTACGGCGACAAGGGGCCCGAGCGTGACGTCGGCGGCTACGACGGGACGGCGTTCTGGACGCGCAGCGGCATCGGCTACGCGTTGACGCCGGAGGAGCTGGGCGGCGCACTGGGACAGGGCATTCCCGCGTTCGGCGATTCCATCGGCGGCATGTTCATCGCCGGCGGCATCTCGGCCGCGTTGCTGCATCGCGAGCGCACCGGCGAAGCCCTCGAGCTAGACGTGTCGTTGCTGAGCACGGCCTGGTGGGCGGCGGGGGCCAGCGTGACGCAGGGCATGGAGACCGGCGAGGTCATGCGCACATTCATGCCGGGTTCCCTGGCCCCATCGGTGAATCCCTTCATGGGCAACTACGAAACCTCCGACGGCGGCACGATCAACCTGTGCATCATCAGCCCGACCGGGCTAATCCGCGACACCTTCGAGCACCTGGGCATCCCCGAGGCCGCCGACGACCCCCGCTTTTCTGACGTGTTGCCGTTGATCCAGAACGCCGACGCGGCAGCAGAGCTGATCGGGAAGGCCTTCGCCGCCAGTCCGTTTGAGTACTGGCGACAGCACCTGAAAACGATGAAGGGTCAGTGGGCGCCGTTCCAGAGTCTTCTCGACCTGGCCGACGACGAGCAGGCCATTGCCAACGACATGATCTCCGAGGTCGAACTCGCCAGCGGTGGCGCACCGTTCAAGGTCGTGCGCGGGCCGATCCAGTTCAACCACGAACCGCTCACGACAACCCGGGCGCCGCAAGCCTCCGAGCACACCGAAATCGTTCTGATGGAAATCGGCATGGACTGGGACCGCATCGCCGAACTCAAGGAATCTGGAGCCATTGCATGAATGACGTCGCCATCATCGGTGCGGGTTTGCATCCGTTCGGTCGCTTCGAGGGCAAATCCGCGATGGAGATGGCCGCCGACGCGATCCATCTCGCGCTCGCCGACGCGGGTGTCGCGTGGAAGGACATCCAATTCGCAGTCGGCGGCAGCTGGACGGTGGCCAACCCGGACGCCATTGTCGGCATGGTGGGTCTCACCGGCATTCCTTTCACCGATGTGTTCAACGCCTGCGCGACTGCGGCCAGCGCCACCAAGCTGTGCGCCGACAGTATCCGGTTGGGTGACTACGACATTGGTATCGCGGTGGGGATGGACAAGCATCCGCGCGGCGCCTTCACCGAAGATCCGGCGCTGGTCGGGATGCCGAGCTGGTACGCCGAGAATGGTCAATACCTCACCACCCAGTTCTTCGGGATGAAGGCCAACCGCTATCTTCACGACCACGACATCTCGACCGACACACTCGCCAAGGTGGCCGCCAAGAATTTTCGTAACGGCGCGTTGAACCCCAATGCCTTTCGCCGCAAACCGATCTCTGAAGAAGCCATCCTGGCGTCGCCGGTGCTGAATTACCCGCTGACCCAGTACATGTTCTGCGCTCCCGACGAAGGTGCGGCCGCGGTCGTGATGTGTCGCGCCGATATCGCGCACCGGTTCACCACCAAACCCGTCTACGTTCGCGCGGTCGAGATACGCACCCGCCGCTACGGCGCGTACGAGGTGAACACGACCTACGCACCCGTCGAGGAGGACGTGTCCCCGACTGTCTACGCCGCCAAAGCCGCCTTCGAGAAAGCCGGTGTGGCACCGCAGGATGTCGACGTTATCCAATTGCAAGACACCGACGCCGGCGCGGAAGTGATCCACATGGCCGAGGCAGGGTTTTGCGCCGACGGCGAGCAAGAGAAGCTGCTGGCCGACGGTGCGACCGAGATCGGCGGCGCGATGCCGGTCAACACCGACGGCGGGTTGATCGCCAACGGTGAACCGATCGGGGCGTCCGGACTACGGCAGATGCACGAGTTGGTGCGCCAATTGCGCGGCGAGGCCGGCGACCGCCAGGTTCCCGGAAGTCCGCAGGTCGGCTTTGCTCAGGTGTACGGTGCACCCGGCACCGCAGCGGCAACCGTCCTGACGACCTGAAGTTTTTTGCCGAGCGTGCAACCATGGCGACGACACGCCGATGACGACCGCCGTCATTGCACGTTCGATGAAAGCTCAGCCCACTTTCTTGGCCGGCGCCGAATAATTCGGCTTGCCCAGGCCGAGCACGTACTGCGCGATCATGTTGCGGAACACCTCGAGGGTGCCGCCGTAGATCCCCACCAGCGGCGCGAAGCGATACACATACTCGGCTGCGCCGTCGTCGGCCGCGCCGTCAGTCCCATTCGGCAGCGTCGACGCCGTGCCGAGGACGTCCATCAGGTCCGGTGAGATATCGCGCATGGTTTGCGCCAGCGCCACGCGGCCGAAGATGCTCGGCGCACTGAACGCCGCCTCCATCCGAGCGGCGCTGCGCCCCAGCCGGTACGCCACCGACTCATCGTCGATCAGCCTGCGCCCGTTCGGATCTGGCTCCGCAACCTTGCCGGCGGCCTTGTCGACGGCATCGGCCATGAAACCGGCCTGATGCATCATGATCGACACGTCCTGCAACCCATCGGGCGCGGCAGCAACCGCGCCGTGTTCGGTGTTGAGCGGCTCGCGCAGCACGGTCCAGCCCGCGTTGATGTCGCCCAGCCGATACTTGTCGTCGACGCGTACATCGCTGTAGTAGACGATGTTGGTGCGGTCACCGTCGATGGTGCGGATGCCCTGGATATCGATCCCGGGGGAATCGAGCGGCACCAGAAACATCGTCAGGCTCTTGTGCTTGGGCGCCTCGGGATCGGTGTTGGTGATGAGAAAGACGTACTGGCACTTGTGCGCACCGGTGGTGAACATCTTGGAGCCGTTGATGATCCAGCCGTCACCGTCACGCACCGCGCGTGTCTTGCACGTGGCGACATCGGAACCGCCTTCGGGTTCGGTGTAGCCCAGGCAGAGCCGGACGTGTCCGCTAAAGACCTTCGGCATCACCTCGTCCCTCAGTTCCGGCGATCCGAACCGCACGACCGACCGCGCGATCATCGCGGTGGTGCCCCAGGTCACCCAGGGCACGTGTGCGCGACGCTTCTCCAGTTCCCAGATGCGGCGGCGCACCCGAGTGAAGCCGCCTTCGGCATGCGGCTTCCACTCGCCTGCGAGATAGCCGGCGGCACCCAGCGCCAGATGCACACCTTCGTCGAAGTTGTCGCCGGTTTCGCGGTCCCGGCGTCTGACGTCGTCGGTCACGTGGGTTTTCAGGAAATCGCGCGCCTCGTCGAGAAAGGCTTGATCGTCGTCGGAAAGTGTGACTCGGGAGAAATCCACTTATGCGTCCTTTCCTGAACGGCTTTCGCGTTCGGCAACGATCTCAGCGATGTACTTGGCGCTGGCGCCGGGGTCTCCACCGGCCAGGGCCCACCCACGGGCCCGCACCAAATATGCGGTCGCAGCGGCCTCCTCGGAAACGCCGAGGCCGCCTTGGACATGCACCGCCATCGTCGCGGCCTTGGCGGCCTCCTCGGCCATGAACACAAACGCCGACGGGGCCAGTTCCGGGCGTTCGTCGGGCTCGTTGTCCAAGAACCACGCGGCGCGGCGCGCCAGATTCCGCCCGCCCTGCACGGTGATCGCAATGTTGGCGAGCGGATGTGAGATGCCCTGCAGCGTGGAGATCGGCACACCCAGCGTGTAGCGGTGCTTGGCGAACTCCGCCGCGATCGTCATGGTCTCTTCGACCAGACCCGTCAATGCTGCTGCGGTCAGCACCCGCCATTCATCCAGTGCCCGTTGGTATTGCGCCAAGGCGTCGAGCCCGCTGGCCAGCACGACCCTGGTATCGGCGGCCGCCGGATCGACCCACGCCATCGGCAGCCGGCCGATGTTATCCACCTTGGTTGGACGGGTATCGAATTTGACGAGCACCACCTCCTCGCCGTCGCGGACGATGATCTGGTCGGCGATCGATCCCGTCGGGATGAGCCGAACCCCGCTGACGTTGTCATGCTGTGGGTCAAACGCCGCGAGCTGCTTGCCGTTCACAACGTCGGATTCCGTCGAACCGAGTCTGGCCAGCAGCCGGGCCGCGCACACATGGTCGATCCACGGCACCGGTGCCAGCGAGCGCCCGATCTCCTCGGCCACCAACGTCAGGTCGACCAGTGTTGCACCGTCTCCCCCGGCGGTGTCGGGCAACGCCATGGTCGTCGCGCCCATCGCGCACAGCCGCTCCCACAGGCTCTTGTCGAACCCGGATTCCTCTGCGGCACGCACAGTCTCGATCGGGCAGTGTGTTTTGAAGAAATCTCGGTATGCAGCTTGTAACGCCTGGTGATCCCCAGTCAGGCTGTAGTCGAGTCGGCGCAGTTCGTAGCGGTCCATGGTCAGTGCTCCTTCTGGCCCTGAAAGAAGAAATCATGCGCGTTGTTGTAGAGGTAGTTCTCCAGGACGTCGGCGGGGAGGTCCAGGGCTTGAGCCTCGGGGATGACACGGCGCATTTTCAGCACCGGCCAGTCGGAGGCGTAGATCACTTTGTCGGGTCCGCGGGTTCGCATGTAGTGGAGCAGATTCTCCGGCAGCCTTTTCGGTGACCAAGCGGACGTCATCAGACGCAGGTTGGCGTATTTGATGAGTAACCGGATCGCGATGTCCCACCAGGGGTCCGCGCCGTGGATCATGCACAGTTTGAGTTCGGGGAAGCGTACGCAGACCCGGTCGAGGTGAATGGGGTTCTGCACCTCCCCGGGGATGGGAGGTCCGGGAAGGCCGGTGTTGATGCACAGCGGTAGCCCAAGCTCGGCGCATTTGGTGTAGAGCGGGTAGTACACGGCGTCGCTGGGTGGGTATTGGCCGTCGCCCCAGAAGCTTGGTCCCACAACTGCGTACGCGACCGGAAGGTCGCTCACGACAGCAGTGAGCTCACGCAGCGACGGCATTGGCCGCAGTAGGTTGACCCCGCCCATCGCCAGGGCGAACCGATCCGGCTTGGCCTCGACGAACTTGCGCGCGGTTACCGACGGCTTGGCGAGGTTGTCCATCAGCACGGCCTTGCGTACGCCTTGCTCGTCCATCTCGTCCAGCAACTCCGTCATGTCGACCGGCGCGAACATCGATTCGGGACCCTTGAAGTAGTCGTCGCGAACCTTCAGCATCCACGTGGGCTGCTTCTCGGTCTCACCGAAGTGCACATTGACCAGACAGTCGATAACTGGGCTTGTGTTCATGTCGACATCGGCGCCTTTTCTGTCGCTTGGCTTTTCGCCCATCGGTAATCGGCCTTGCCATTACCCAGGCGATGGACGTGATCGACGAAGATCAACTCCTTGGGCACCTTGAACCGGGCCAACTGTGCGGTGCAATGCGCCTGCAGCAGCTCAGGTGACGCGTCGGCTGCACCGCGTAGTTCGACCAGTGCGACGACTTCTTCGCCCCAACGTTCGCTCGGGCGGCCCACGACCAACGCATCGGCAACCGCCGGATGGGCGCGCAGCACTTCTTCGACCTCTTCGACGAAGACCTTTTCGCCGCCGGTGTTGACGACCAGCGAATCGCGGCCATACAGCCGCAGCGTGCCGTCTGCCTCCCGACTGGCGCGGTCGCCGGAGATCACCACCCGCTTACCGTCGACTTCGGGAAAGGTCTTGCGGGTGGCGTCGGGATCATTGAAGTATCCGAGCGGGATTCGGCCCTCTCGGGCAGCCCAACCGACCTCGTGCTCCCCGGGGGAAAGAAAGTGGCTGTAGTCCTCGGACAGGACCAGCCCGCCCTCGCGCAGCGTGAAGGTATCGGTCCGGATGTCGCCCCGGCTGTGCCCGAATCCCATGTTGCCGGTTTCTGACGAGCCATATCCGTTGATGAGCGTCATGTTGGGCAGCATTTCCAGCAGCGCCCGTTGGTATTTCGGGTTCGTCGCGGCGCCGCCGGTCCCGATTGCGTTGAGCGACGACAAGTCGTAGCGGCCGCGCCGGAGCTCCTCGACCAGGGGCGCGGCGTAGGCATCCCCGACCATCGTCATCATGCCGACCTTTTCGCGCTCGGCGGTCTCCCACACCAACGGCGGATCGAGCTTTTTGCTGGTGTCGTATAGCACCACGGTGGTGCCGGCCATGATTGCGGCGAACGCCGTCCACATGCCGGCGGCGTGCATCAGCGGTGAAACCGCGAACCAGGGCGGGAGGGCGGGCCCGCGCACCTTGTCATGAATCTCTTGGGCGGAGGCATGATCGGCCCCATTCATCGAGGACACGTAAATGTCGGACTGCCGCCACAGCACGCCCTTGGGCCGACCCGTGGTACCACCGGTGCAGATCATCAGCAGGTCATCGGACAACGCGGTCACGTCGCGGTCGTTATTCCCTTGCGCCAGCGCCTCATCCAGCGACACCGCCCCGGGTAGCTCCGGGACTGCACTTCCGTCGTCGACCGACAGCAGTAGGTCGGCGCTTTCGGGCGGGAACACGTCGGCGAATTTCGCGCCCAGCGACTTGTGGTAGATGACAGCCCGGGGCCGCACATAGTCAAGCAGTTCGGAGACTTCGCGCGGCGTGTAGTTGTAGTTGACGTTCACCGGAACGGTGCGGGCCTTCAGGCAACCGACCACCATGTCGGGATAGAGGTCGTTGTGCATGACAAGCGCAACACGGTCCTGCCCGCATTCCCAGTTCTGCAGGCTGGCCCGTTCCCGGTGGGCGCCAAACCCCCTGGCGGCGAGGAAATTCGCCAGCCGACGGGTGCGGTCAGCTGTTTCCGCGAAGGTACTGCGACGATCACCGCACACGGTGATCGGCCGGTCCGGGATGACCTCGGCGATCGCGTCCAGGATCGCCCCTATGGTCCATTCGGGCACGGCTATACCGCCGAGCCGACCTTGACGTCCAGCAAATCCAACGCGTTGTCGCGCATGACCTTTCGGATGTCGGCAGCACTGAAGCCGACCAATTCCTCGGTGAACGACACAGGATCCTCCAAGCCTTCGCCGTGTGGCCAGTCCGACCCGAACAGAATCTTGTCGACACCGATGACCGACGCCAACTCGGGCAAGTCGTCCTCGTAGTAGGGCGCAATCCAGACGTTGTTGCGCAGCTGCTCCACCGGATCCACGGGGAACAGGTTCGGGTGGTTGTTGGCCGCCTTCTTCAGGCGCTTGACCAGCCGGTAGACGAAGTACGAACCGTTCTCGATACTGACGGCTTTCAACTGCGGGTGCCGGGTGAACACCCCGTGGGCGATCATTGAAGCCATCGTGTCGTGAATCGCGCGGTCGTCAACAAGTATCTGGTCCAACGGATTCGAGCCACCGAACGCCTCGAATGTCGACTTGCCGCCCCACATTCCGGCGATCTGCAGGTAGCCGCTGTCACTCAAGTGAAAGCCGACCGGAACCCCGGCCTCCGCCAGCCTGGCCCATACCGGATCGTGCAGGGGGTCGCCCAATGATCGCGGTTTGACCACACCGGGCACCGGGGCGGGCCGCACCAGTATCAGCTTCGCGCCGCGTCCCAACACGAATTCGAGTTCTTCGACGGCCTTTTCGGGATCGGCCAGCGAAATGACCGGCGCCGCGATGATGCGGTGGTCGGGCCGGTCGAAGCCCCAGTCCTCGTCCAGCCACAAGTTGAACGCATGCAGCGACGCCATCGTCGCCTCGACATCATGCTTGAGTGCTTCCTCGACGCCGCACGCGAACGTCGGCAACATGAACACCGTTTCGATGCCCTGGGTGTCCATCACTGCGATGCGTGCGTCGCGGTTCTGGTATTCGGGGTGTTCCTCGAGCCGCTCGACCTTCATCAGCGACGCCGGGTCGACGCCTTCCGGGATCTCGCCGCGGAACAGCAGATCGAGGCATCCCGGCACGATGATCGGGTCGAACGTCGGATTGGGGATGAAACGGTTGACCCGGTCCCCGATGATCGCCTGGGTGTGCTTGCCGTCGCTGAAGATCTGCACGCCGCGTCGGCGAAACTTCTTGTCCAGATGCCGGGTGAAGGCATCCAGCGGTTCGTAGTAGTGATTGTCGACGTCGATCGCCTTATAGCCCAAGTTCCCCATCATCGTCCTTTCCCGCGCTTAGCCCTGGAAAGCTCGGCGCTCGCTTGTCGAGAAAACTGGTGATCCCTTCAATGACATCGGGACGTTGCAGCGACTCGTGCAGCAAGGCTTCGGCTTGTGAACTCGCTTGCACTACCTCGCGCATGGCATCACCGTAGGTCTGACGCTTGATGATCGCCATGGATGCCGGCGAGCAGTTTTGGGCGATGTCTTCGGCGTAGTCCATGGCTCGCTTCATCAGCTGCTCGGGCGGTACCGCCTCTTTGACCAGTCCCAGCTCTGCCGCTTCGTCGGCAAGAAAAGTCCGGCCGCTCAACAACAGATCGAGCGCGACGCCCCAGCCCGTTAGGCGCGGAAGTATCCAGGAGACACCGTATTCCGCGATCAGCCCACGCCGCGCGAAGGATGCCGCGAACTTGGCCCCGGCGGCGGCGAACCGCACGTCGCACATCAGCGCCTGGGTCAGACCGATACCGACGCACGATCCGTTGATCGCCGCGATCACCGGCTTGCCCAGTGTCGTCAGGTGGTACGGCTGGCGATCCCCGACGAGGCTGGCCAGCTTGCCCTGGTCGGTTTTCTGGATCGATTGCGTGACACTTCCCATTGAGCCCAGCTGAGCGCCGGCGCAGAACGCCTTACCGCGACCGGTCAACACGATCACCCGAACAGCCGGGTCCCCTTCGGCACGGTCCAGTCCTGCGTAGAACGCGGTGGCGATGTCACCGCCCCAGGTGTTGAGGCGATCCGGCCGGTTCAACGTCAGGACGGCGACACCGCTGGCCGTGACCTCATAGATCACTGCCTCGTCTTGGGTGGGTTCAGCGACGCTCAACTAGTCCTCCTGTCGCGCTGCTTATGCCCATACTGTATACCTATCGGTACAGCATTCCACAATGCTAAGCGGGCACTAGCCCCAGGCGCTGGTAGGCCCTTTCGATCTGGGCTTTGGCCTCCGCCGGCAACTCTGCTTGCGGCGGCCGGGAGTGCGGATAGGAACCGATCGGCAGGCCGAGCAGCGAGGCGGCGTACTTGAACGCGCCACCCCAGTGCGTGAAGTAGTCGGCCCGACCGGGATAGCAGGTGAACCAGGATCCGAGGTCGAGGTCGAATTGGTCGAGACCTGATTCGCGGCCGTAGTCCATCGCCTCGACGAGCTTGTCGTTACACACCAGGTCCCAATATTCGGAAAGCAACGGCCGCTGCGGCGTCTCGAACAAGTACCCCGCGGTGCCCAGCTGGGCCGGGCAGACGATCCCGTCGCGCAGCCACCCGGCGCGGTACACGGTTTTCTCGCACTCCCAGATCACCAGGCCGGGCGCCAATTCATGCAACATCCGGCTGTTCGCCGGGCGGAAGGCACCCTCCTTAGTTGCGCAGACGGCGGGGACCTCGTCGTAGATGCGTGCGCCTTCGGCCGCCGTCAACACGTATCCCGAGGAAGGTGAATTGAACATCCCCAGGGCAATATCGGTGCGCTGACCGATGTATTTGAAGAACCGCAACACGCCTTCGCCGCCGTGCGCCTCCATCATCGGGGTCTGGATGTAGGCGATGTCGGCGCCGGCGTGTTGGGCGTGCAGCGTCAGCTCCAGGCAGTCCTTGGCCGACATCGCGGCGGTGCACGCCTGCACCACGATGTCCGGGTTGGCGGCTCGACCTTCCTCGATCGCCAACTCCAGTAAGCGCTTTCGCTCGTCGAGCGTCAATGACCAGAACTCCGCAAGACCGCTAGTGCACCACAACAGCGGGTGCCCGAGATCACTGACGCAGTAACGGATCAGCGTCCGGTAGGCGTCCCAGTCGATGTCGTCACCGTCGGTGCCGCAGAACGGGGTGTACAGGGAATCGCCGATCCCCCGCAAAGCGCTGCGCGCCCAACCGCGTGCCTCGCGTGCCGTGGCCATCACCGACTCCTTTCTTTAGTCATCGACTGTCAGGTGAAGTCCGAACCGCCGTCGACATTGATGTTCGCTCCGGTCATGTAGGAATTGCGGCGCGACGCCAAAAACGCTACTACCGAACCCATTTCGTCGGGTAGACCGGCTCGCGGCATGTGTGCCGGATGCCCGAAGTGCTTGGCGATAGCGTCCATCAGCTGGTACGGATCGTTGCCGTCGACGCCGACCGAGGCAGCCCAACCGACCAGCGACTCGGATGCGATGCTGCCCGGCGACACGACGTTGACCAGGATCTCGTCTTTGGCCAGCAACAGCGACAAGTTTTTGGAGACGCTTGTCAGCGCCGCTTTGGCCGCGGTGTACGCGGGCAGCATCACGCTTTGGCGCTGTGTGGAGTGCGCCGAGAAGTTGACAATCCGCGCCCAGTCCGCGCCGCGAAGTAGCGGTAGAGCCGCACGCACGCAGCGGACCATACCCATCACGCCGTCGTCGAAAGCCTTACCCCACTGCTCGTCGGTCAGATCTTCGAAGCTCCCCACCGAGCCCGGCCCGACCGCATTGATGAGCACATTGAGTTCGCTGTTCCACCGGCCGCCGAGCTCAGCGAACACACCGTTGATTTGATCGACGTCGCCGATATCGGCCATCAGCCCGAGCGCATCCGGGCTGCCACGATTAGTCAGGTCTTCGGTCGCGCGGTCGAGGTCAGCCCGGGACCGGGCAATGATCGCGACGCGAGCGCCATCGTCGGCCAGGCAACGCGCGGCGGCCAGACCCATGCCGCGGCCACCGCCGACGACGACTGCGGTGGCGTTTGTCAGCCCTAAATCCATGGCAAATGCCCGGTTTTCCTTCGCTTGCCGCCGTGCGTATCAAAAACCCTACGATAGGTATTACAGTAGCAGACGGGGATCGTGACACAGCTGCGTAACCGCAGATCACCGGGCGGCGACCGGTAGATTCGATCCCACGGCCGCGAGGCCGGAACGGGATGCGCAACGTTGATCTTGATGGAGGTGCCGGCAGTGGCCAAGCAAGCAACCGCCGAGAAGCGTCAGCGACGCGAACGCGGATCCATCAACCCTGATGACATCATCAGCGGCGCGTTCGAGCTCGCAGAGGAAGTGTCGATCGACAACCTGAGCATGCCATTGCTGGGCAAGCATCTCGGCGTGGGAGTCACCAGCATTTACTGGTACTTCCGCAAGAAGGACGATCTGCTCAACGCGATGACCGACCGCGCCTTGCGCAAGTACGTGTTCGCCACCCCGTACGTCGAAGCCACCGACTGGCGCGAGACCCTGCGCAATCACGCTCGCTCGATGCGAAAAACGTTCATGGGCAACCCGATACTGTGCGATCTGATTTTAATCAGGTCGGCGCTGAGCCCCCGAGCCGCCAAGCTGGGCGTCCAGGAGATCGAAAAAGCGATCGCTGGCCTGGTCGAGGCGGGGCTGTCGCCCGAAGAAGCCTTCGACACCTATTCCGCGGTATCGGTTCACGTGCGGGGTTCGGTTGTGCTGCACCGGCTTCAGGAGAAGAACCAGGCGACGGAGAACGGCGCACGCACAATCGAGGGCGCGATGGTCATCGACCCCGAAACCGCGCCCCTGCTGGCGCAAATGACGGCGAAGGGTCACCACATCGGCGCCGCCGACGACAACAACTTCGACTACGGCCTAGACTGCATCCTCGACCACGCCAGCCGGTTGATCGACGAGAGGTCGAAGTCGACTGCCCGGCAACCCAAGTCGACGTCGCCGCGGCCGCGCAAGTCGACCCCTTCTCGCGGACGTACTAAAACGTCGCGATCGTAAAAGCCTTACGGGGCCTCGGGCTCCGGCACGTTGAAGTACTCATCGCGCAGCCGGAACGCTTCTTTGGTGCCATGCTCCGCGCGAGTCTTGACGAAGTTGAACTCACCCGGCGCGAATTGCAGATTGGTCCCGTACGCGTGAAATAGATAACTGGCCACTTCTCCACCCTGGTAAGCCTGGCTCTGCTCGACGAGCCGAAAGGCCTCTTTGGCAATCACGACGCCATCGGCCGGCATCTTCGCGGCCTTGTCCGCCCAGTACCGGGCCCGAGCGGGTACCAGGCCGGAATCGCATGTATCAGTGAAGATTCCCAGGTGCTCGACATCACCAGCCTCGATGATGTCACCGGTCAGCAAAAGGCGGCGCGCCAGCACCGGCCCCAACCGATGGAAGAACATGTGCAGGCTGCCCAGCGCAGGCCCGAGAAAGCGGGTAGCCGGCATGCCGATCTTTGTGTCACGGGCGATCACCGAGATGTCCGTCATCAACGCCATCTCGAACCCGCCGCCAAGCGCGTAGCCGCTGATTTCTCCGACAGTGACCTTGGGAAAGCCCATCAGGTTGTGGTAGAAGCCAAATGACCTACGGTCCACGGTCAATCGGCGGCGTTGACTGGGCCGGCGTTGAGTATCTTGCCCGCCGTACCAGCCGTAGGCATTATTCATGTCCGCCCCGGTGCTGAACACCCCGTCCGCCCCGCGCAGCAGCACCACCGTCAGATCGTCGTCCTCGGCCACCCGGTCCAGATATCGGGCGATCGCGTCACGCATGCTGGCGTCGTAGGAGTTGCGTTGCTTGGGATTGTTGAAAGTGATGGTGGCGATTCTTCTTTCAGGATCGACCTCGAACAGAACGCGGTCGTCTGAAGCATCCGAGACTGTCATGCGCCGGACTCCTTCCGAGGTTGGCCGTTAGAGGCGGAGGCCACGTCCAGTCGCGGACCGATATCTGACATCCGTTTCGCCTCAATCGTTTCGTCGCTGCCAAAGGTAAGCGTCTTGTGCCGAGCCACGGCCAGGTGCTCTCGCGCCAGCCGGATCGCCCTGGCCGAATTGCCGTCACTGATAGCGTCGAGCAGACGCTGATGGTCACGCAGCGCGGCGCGCTTGGTCCTGCCTACCATCGGCGTCGGCTCGCCGTCGTCGGACCAGACCGAAGACTCGTGCGCAGACCAGATCAGCTCCAGGGAGCCGATCAGCAAGATCATCGGCTCGTTGCCGCAACGGGAGACCAGGGTTTCGTGAAACCGGCGGGCATTGGGCACGTACTGTGACTCATCGTCGAATTGCGCGGTCTGGATGTCGATTTCGTTCTGCAGATAGGCCACTACTTCGGTAATCCGGTCTTCACGCGCGGCGCACATCCCCGCGCAGATCGGCTCGAGATACATCAGTGCTTCACTGACGTCGACCGGCTTTGCGGACCTCGCCTGCAGAACCATGCTGATCATGTGCGCGGTCCGCTCGGCCGTCGGATGATGGACGACCGCTCCACCGACATTGCCACGCCGCACCGAGATCAGCCCATCAGTCTCCAGGATGTGGATTGCCTCCCGCAACGCCGGTGGGCTCACTCCGAATTCGCCGAACAAGCTTTCCTGCGACGGCAGAACATCGCCCTCTTTCAGCCGGCCGGACAGGATGTCATCGCGCAACTTCGAGGCGACGATTTCCGCGACGCGGGGCTGACGAAAGCGCTGCGTAGCCACGTCAGGTCTTCTCGGCTCGCCGCTTGCCGAATCGGAACCCAGTCAACGTGTCCGGCGCCTGCGCCAGTGTGTTGACCTCACCGATGCACAGCACCTCGTCGTCGAGAAGCAACCGGGCCGTCGACGTGATGCCTCGCTCGACCTCGGACCGGGCAATATCGAAACGCAGGTCGGTCAGCACCGGCGTCGGCCGACGGAAGGTCACCTGTAGTGATCGAGTCTTGCCGGACAGTCCGGTCAGGCAATTCTGGTGCTGGATCACGCAGTCGAAGAACACCGCGAGAAAACCGCCGTGGACCAAGCCCGGTGGGCCCTCGTAAACCAACGGAAATGTGACCTGGCCGGATGCGGTGTCGGCGTCGAGGTGGCCGAAGCGGTACTCCGGAAAGCACGGGTTGAACGCACCGATGTCCGTGGCGTGATCGAGGTAGACGCGCCGGCTGCCGTCATCGTCGGCGCCGATCCGCGGCGTGCTGTCCGGCTGGACCGCCGTGCCCAGCTCCCGTTCCCACTCGCCGATCTGCGCAACGATCGCGTCCACCGTCGGGTGGGCATGTTCCAACGACAGCAGCAGCGAGCTGAGCTTGCGTATCGCGCCGGCCGCTGCGACGGTCTGGGCAAGTGGCGCTTCGCCGAACCGGGCACTGTCCGGGTTCGGCCGCGCGGGAACGGCCCCTGGTTGGCGTTCGCCCATAAGCCTTCTTCCTGATGCAGCTGTTCCGTCGCCGGGCTTTCCTTGCTAAGTTATACAGTGCAGCAATTGTATAGCCTACTGTAGGGGTAACCGTATAGGCGTGGGAAGGGCGGATTTGGCGGTGAGTCAGGACCTGGACTCCACGACGGCCGACGGCTCGCTCACCACGAGCCGAGACGGCGCGGTACTGCACATCACGCTGGACCGCCCGTCACAGCGCAACGCGTTGAGCCAGAGCATGATCGAGACGTTCGTGGCCGCGATGACCGATGCAGCGACCGACGACACCCTGCGAGCCATCCACATCCGCGGCGCCGGTGATGACTTCTGCGCGGGCGCTGATTGGGTCGCCACCAACAGCGGCGCCGACCCACGCCCGCGAACCGGTGACCTCGTTCGCCGCATTCCCCACACCGCTCATCGCGTGATCGAACTGGTGCACAGCATCCATCTGCCGGTCGTCTGCAGCGTACGGGGATTCGCCGTCGGCCTCGGGTGCAATCTGGCACTGGTTGCCGACTTCACCGTGGCTGCCACCGACGCGGTGTTCTGGGAGCCGTTTGCGGCCCGCGGATTCAGCCCGGATTCGGGTGCCAGCTGGCTACTCCCCCGTCTCATCGGGCTGACCCGCGCGAAGCAGATGCTGTTGCTCGGCGACAAAGTCAGCGCGACAGACGCCGCGGACTGGGGTTTGATCCATCGAGCCGTCCGCCCAGCAGAGCTCGACGACAGCTGCGCGCAACTACTGGCACGATTGGCCGCCGGACCCACGGTGGCGCTCGGCCTGGCCAAGCAAGCTATCCATTACGGTCAGCACGCGACGCTGGCGCAGTCCATGACGCAAGAGCTTTTCGACCTCGAACTGTCTTGTCGGACCAAGGATTTCAAAGAGGGCCTGGCAGCATTCCGAGAACGACGCCCACCACAGTTCGATGGCCGATGAACACAACAACGAGGGACGCTGATGTCTGATAGCTCTGCACGGTCATACGACACGATCAAGTACGAGGTCGATGAGCACAAAGCCACCATCACCCTAAACCGCCCCGACGCCCTCAACGCGCTGAGCCCGCATATGATCACCGAGCTGCGCAGCGCTTACCATGAGGCCGAAAACGATGACGCCGTATGGATTCTCATCGTTACCGGTACCGGACGGGCATTCTGCACGGGCGCAGACGTCAAGGCGATCCCCGGCGACGGCAAGGTGATCAACGAAGCACCATATTTGTCCACCTACGAACAGTGGGAGGCGCCGCAGGAGGGCACTCCGCCGTTCCGGACAATGGCCAAGCCGGTGCTCGCCGCGATCAACGGAATCTGCTGCGGGGCCGGACTGGATTGGGTGACCACCGGGGATATTGTCATCGCGTCCGACAAGGCAACGTTCTTCGACCCGCACGTCAGCATCGGCCTGGTGGCCGCGCGTGAGGTGGTCCGGGTGGCCCGGGTGCTGCCGCGCTCGATTGCGCTGCGGATGGCGTTGATGGGCAAACATGAGCGGATGGGCGCCCAGCGCGCGTACGAGCTCGGCCTGATCAGCGAGATCGTCGAACACGACCAACTGCTGGAACGTGCCCACGAGATCGCCGACATCGTCAACTCCAATGCGCCGCTTGCCGTCCGGGGTACCCGGCTGGCCATCGTCAAGGGTCTCGACCTACCGCTGCACGAGGCCGAGGTGCTCGCCGAAGCGTTCCGCGAACGCAACCTGCACACCGAGGATTCCCTCGAAGGTCCCAAGGCATTCGTCGAAAAACGACCACCGGAGTGGCAGTGCCGATGAGCTTTGAGACCATCCAGCTCGATGTGGACAGCGCCGACCAGATTGCCACCATCACGTTGAACCGGCCCGACCAGCTCAACGCGTTCAACCGGACGATGTGCGACGAGATGGCCCGGGCCTGGCGAATCGTCAAGTCCGACGATTCGGTCAACGCCGTGGTGCTGAGGGCCGCCGGCAGTCGAGCGTTCAGCGCCGGACTCGACATCAAGACGCCCTATGGTCAGCCCGAAAACATCTGGAATCACGAGGATCCCGGCGAAGCGCTCAGCCCGAAGTGGCAGAAGATGTGGAAGCCGGTGGTCTGCGCGGTCCAAGGTCTGTGCACCGCGGGCGGGTTCTACTTCATCAATGAGTCCGACGTGGTCATCTGCTCAACGGACGCGACATTTTTCGACTCGCACGTGTCGGCAGGGCTGGTCTGCGCGCTGGAGCCGATCGGCTTGATGCGCCGGGTCGGCCTGGGCGAAACATTGCGGATCGCACTGATGGGTAACGACGAACGGGTCAGCGCCGATACTGCCCTTCGAATCGGACTGGTCTCCGAAGTCGTCGCCGGCGAACACCTGTGGAGCCGGGCACACGAGATCGCCGCCACGATCGCGGCCAAACCGCCGTCGGCAACGCAAGGCACCGTGAAGGCGATCTGGGAATCACTGGACAAGCCCTACCGAGCGGCGCTGGATCAGGGGCTGATTTACACCCGGCTGGGCAATCCGATCGGCACCGCCGAGCTGGCAGCACGCGAGACAGGGCCCAGGCCCGACCCGAGGGTCCGGTGATGAACCATCCACTCAGCCAGCGCATCGTCGACGTGCTGAGTTTGGCACCCGACGCACCGGCTCTGGAGTATGAGGGCCAATGGCTTTCGTGGGGCGCGCTTGGCAGCATGGCTGACCGGATCGGTTCGCTCGTCGGTCATGGCGCGCAGCAACCGCAGGTCGGAGTCCTGCTGCGTAATCGGCCTATACAGGTGGCCGCGCTGCTCGGCGTACTGCAGTGTGGAGCTACCGTCGTGGCGATCAATCCGGCTCGCGGTGATGAGCGCACGAAAGTGGATGTCGACCAGCTAGGACTGCCGTTGATCGTCGGCGATCCCGACGACCTTGCGACAGTGGGCGATCCGCCCGACACCACGATGGTGTCAATATCGGATTTGGCTGCCGAGCCGAAAGTGATTGCGGTGGGCGCGGCCCGCACCCCACGCGATGCGCGACCGGGTGTCGCGGTGCGGATGTTGACCAGCGGGACGACCGGGCCGCCAAAGCGGGTTGACCTGACCTACGACATGCTGGCGCACAGCGTGATGGGCCCGGAGGATGACCGGCCACCGACGCCCACGCAGCTGCGACGCGGTGTCGCAATCGTCAACTCGCCCGTGGTGCATATCGGCGGCGTTTTCCGGATACTGCAATGTATCGCCGAGGCGCGGCCCTTCGTTTTGCTGGAGCGGTTCGAGCTCAACCGTTGGGCCGAGGCAGTGCGTACGCACCGACCACGCGCGGTGTCGCTGGTGCCGGCTGCGTTGCGGATGGTGTTGCATTCCGACCTGCGTCGCGAGGACCTGGCGAGTATCCGCGCCGTCACTTCCGGTACCGCGCCCCTGTCGGCTGACGATGCCGACGCGTTCACCGAAAAATACGGAATCCCCGTCCTGACTTCCTATGCGGCAACCGAATTCGGCGGCGGAGTCGCCGGCTGGACGTTGCCCGACCATCAGAAGTATTGGCGAATCAAACGCGGCAGCGTGGGCCGCGCCAACCCCGGAGCCCAACTGCGGGTGGTCGGCGACGACGACGCGCCGCTCGAACCCGACCAAGTCGGGCTGCTCGAGGTCAAGCCGGGGCAGCTCGGACCCTCGACTAATTGGATGCGCACCACCGACATGGCACGTATCGACGCCGACGGCTTCCTGTGGATCGTCGGCCGAGCCGATCAGGCCATCATCCGCGGCGGCTTCAAGGTGATGCCCGACGACGTCCGCTCCGCGCTGGAGAGTCATCCCGCGGTCGCAGGTGCTGCGGTGGTGGGGCTGGGCGATGCCCGCCTCGGTGAGACGCCCGCCGCCATGGTGGAATTGCGAGAACCGGCGTCTGTCGATGCGGCCGCACTCACCGACTATCTGCGTACGCGGTTGGCGCGCTACGAAATCCCCACCGACATCGCGATCGTCGCTGAACTTCCGAGAACACCGTCCGGCAAGCCCGATCTGACCGCAATTCGAAGCTTCTTCAGCGATCCTGTTTCCGCGGCACAGCGCGACCATGCCGAGTGAATCGCCTACAGTCGGCGAAGTCCTGCGAGACCAAGCCCGCAGCAGAGGTGATCATCCACTGTTGGTGTGCGACGCGGACCGCATAAGTTACGCCGAAGCCGACCGTCGCTCTGCGCAACTTGCTCGTGGGCTCATCGCCGTCGGCGCAGGCAAAGGCAGCCACGTCGGATTGCTCTACCCCAACGGCGTTGCGTTTGTCATCGGCATGCTGGCGGCGGCGCGCATCGGCGCCGTCGTCGTCCCGTTGTCCACCTTCGCGACCACGCCAGAGCTGCACGAGCAACTGATCGACAGCGACACCGAAATCCTTCTTGCCGCGAAGTCGTACCGCTCACACGACTACGTGCAGCTACTGACCGAGGTTCTGTCCGGCTCGGACCTCGACGCAGGCGAGCGGCTACTCGACACCGTCGCACCGCAATTGCGCCACGCGGTCTTCGATGTGGCGCGCCTTGATCCTCTGGCCGAGACTGTCGACGCGGCACTTTTGACGGCCATGGAAGACGATGTCGACGGCTCGGACCCGATGACGATTGTTTACACGTCGGGCACCACAAGCACCCCCAAGGGAGTGGTACACACCCACGCCGCGCTACTCAACCACCAGAAAAATCTCAACGAGATCCGCGCCCTGACCGCTGCCGACAAGCTGTTCTGCAACTCGCCGTTCTTCTGGATCGGGGGATTCGGATTTGCGTTACTTGCCACGCTGCTGGCCGGATCAACGCTGGTGTGCTCCAACGCCGAAGACGGCGGCCAAACACTCGACCTGCTCGAGGCCGAAAGACCAACCCTCACTAACGGTTTCGCTTCCGGGATCGCGCACCTGACGCGGCACCCAAGTTTTGGTGGCCGCGATCTGTCGTCGATGCGACGCGGCAACCTGTATCCGATCATGGCGCCCGAGATGCGACCGGCCGATCCGGAGTTGCGGCACAACATGCTCGGCTTGACCGAAGCCGGCAGCGTGGTCTTGATCAGCGGCGACGACAGCGACCAACCGGAACGTCGACGCGGATCGTTCGGTAAGCCCGCACCAGGCCTAGAAACCAAGGTCGTCGATCCCGAAACCGGAACATTGGTTGAAGACGGCGCGCTCGGAGAACTCTGCATCCGCGGGCCCTGCCTCATGCAGCGGTACTACAAACGCAGTCGAGAAGAATGCTTCGACACCGACGGCTGGTTCCACACCGGCGACCTGGTTGCCACCGACTGCGACGGGTTCTTCTACTACATCCGCCGACAGGGCGCGATGATCAAGACCGCGGGAGCGAACGTGTCGCCCACCGAGGTGGAGCAGGCGATCGCCAAGGTCACCGGCGGCGTCGTCGCACACGTGGTCGGCATCCCGGACGCCGAGCGCGGGCAAATCGTCGC
>NZ_JBATXN010000114.1:0-2499 GCF_049673265.1 Mycobacterium sp.
AGTATTCGCTATCGCCGGTGCGGGCACAGCCACCGGTGCAGCAGGGGCGATCGGTGCAACCACAGCGGGAGCGCCGGCGGGCTGAGACGGCCCGGCCAGGCCAACCGGCGCCACCACGCTAGTCACACCAGCCGCCGCTCCCAGGTTGATAACCGACAGGTTGAGAACGGCCGGCAACAAAAGAGGCAGCTCCTGGACTAGGAACCGCAGCGTTCTCAGCGTCCAGTTGACGACACGGAAGGTTTGCCACGCAACGAAGTAGCTAACCAATTGAGGAAACTGCGACGGGTTCGTCAAGCCTTGCCAATTTTCCTGCAGCCAGATCAGCGCTTGCTGATTTCCCTGCAAGACGTTCGGCAAGTTCTGCAAGTACTGCAAAGGATCCCAGTTGGGTTGCCCTTGCCCTGAGATCTGTTCGCCGTCAGGTCCAAAGATCATCTGCCAGATTTCGGCTGGGGTGGGCAACTGAAAAGAGCCACCACCTCCCCCTTGGCCGCCACCGCCGCCACCTCCGGCACCGCCGCCACCCCCGGCCTGCGCTGCTTCGGCGGTGGTCTGATACATGCTCATCGTGGTGGCCGCCTGCACCCACATCCGGGTGTAGTCGGCCTCATTGAGCGCGATCGGAATCGTATTGATGCCAAAGAAATTCGTCGCCACCAATACCCCGTGGGCGACATGGTTAGTGGCCAGCTCGGCCAACGTGGGCATCGCGGCCAACGCGGCGGTGTAGCCCACAGCCACGGTCTCGTGCTGGGCGGCTGTCTCAGCACTAACCGCGGCCGCCAGTTGTAGCCATGCCAGATATGGCAGGTGCGCGGCCAAATACTGCTCAGCGGCAGTACCGCCCCATACCTGTTGTGCGTCAGCCAATACCGCGGTCAATTCGCTTGCGGCCGCGTTGTATTCGGTGCTCAAAGCACTCCACGTACCGGCGGCGGCCATTAGCGGGCCGGCCCCGGGACCACTGCTCAGCAAGGCTGAGTGCACCTCTGGCGGTAGCGCCATCCACACCGGCGCGGTCATCGTCAGCCGCCCGGGGCCACAAATGTGGAGGCCGCTGCCTCGTCGCCGGCGGCATAGCTTGCGCCGGCCTGGGCCACTCCGACTCCCGCCCGACCCAATACCTCCACGCCGCACGTTGCCGCCGTCGCGTGCTGGCTGGCTCGCACACTGAACATCGCGGCGGCTTGAATCGACACCGGGTCAGCCGCCGGCGGCACCACTGCTGAGATCGTCGGCGCCGCCTCGGCATGCGCGGTCGCCAGCTGAGCTGCAATTGCTTCCACAGCCGCACTCGTCGCGGCCAGCCCCTCGGGAACGACTCGTAAAACCATGACAGCTAACCCCTTTGAACGAACCACGAACTGCCTCGGCTGGTTGCGTCGATGAGAAGCGGTTTATCCCCGATGCCATCGCCCAGCCGAGCAGGCCGGCAACCAGGCCGAAGCCCAAATGAAGCAGTGCCTTTTCGGGCAGCCCAACAACCGACCCGATCAGCGCGACCAAATGAATCGGCGCCGCCGCCAACGCAATCAACCATCGCCGACGGCCGACCACCGGAAGGACGGCCGCGGCGTACAGCAGGACCGCGGCCGCGACGTAGCGCGCACTTGCCCACATGCCGGGTGCGGTGTGGAGCAGCGCTGTCGCCACAGTCGAAGTGGCACCGACGGCAACCACCGTCTCCCGGCTGCGCGTCACTAACACCACCGTCACCAGCAACGTCAGCCAGACCAGTCCGCGGTGCCCTGGCATGCCGATCGGGATTCGGATATCCGCCGACGCGACGATTAGCAGCGCCGCGAGCACCGGTAAGCCAACCTCGCAACCAAGCAACCACGCGGTGGCCTCGCGAAGCGAGTATCGCGACAGCACCGCAACTGCGCCACGATTGGCCGGAACCGCGTCCATATGTAACCTCAGGTACGGAGTGTCAGCCGGTAAAGTTCCTCGAATACGTCCCTAAGCGTGACATACATGCCGTCTATGCGGTAAGCATCTGGGAAATGCACAGCCAATTGCCCGATTACTGGTGGCCTTCCCGGCGCAACCCGCAGGCACCCAATGCCTACGGGGTGTCTTTCCTTGCATGTGCTCCCATCGATGCATATCGGCCGCTGATGCGATTGTCGACCAGGCAGCTGGTCGTGGCGATGCTGACGGTCGCACTCCTCAGCACTGGCCTGGGCGCCTGTGGCGGGCTCGGAACCAAGCGCGCTACCGCGGGCAATGGGCTTGTCGTGCAGGCGAACGGCCGAGTTCTTGGCCGCTTGAGTTTGCCGCAGCTACAACATCTTCCGCAGGTCGAAGTCGTGACACCGCAGTCGCGAGGCGCTCAAGTTCAAAAGGGCCCCACCGTGCGCTCGATTCTCGACACGGCGGGCGCCACCGGCGTCGAGAGAGTGCGCGTGGAAGGACGCGACCCGGCTCAGACACTGACCGCCGCTGACCTCACCGACCAGCTCATTCTCAACGTCACGAAGCGCAATACTCTCA
>NZ_JBATXN010000115.1:0-13017 GCF_049673265.1 Mycobacterium sp.
CGCCACGGTCATATCGTCGGCGGTCGGGCCCAGGCCGCCGCTGGTCACGATCAGGTCGACGCCCTCGGCTGCCAGGAAGCGCAGCTGCGCATCGATGTCTGCTTCGCGGTCACCGCAAATGGTGATGGGGGCGAGCTCGACGCCCAGCTCCAGAAGCCGATCGGCGATCCATGGACCGTTGCGGTCGGCGACCCGACCGGTCAGCACTTCGGTCCCGGTCACGACAATGCCTGCGCGTGCACTCACCGCTATGACACTAGGCGGGAGGACGATGGATCCATGATCGAGTTAGCGGTACTGCAGGCCGACGTGACCAAGCTGGAGGTCGACGCGATCACCAACGCGGCCAACACCCAGCTTCGTCATGGCGGTGGCGTCGCCGCCGCCATCTCCCGGGCCGGCGGCCCGACCGTGCAGCGCGAGTCGAACCAGAAGGCGCCGATCGGCCTCGGGGAAGCTGTCGAGACAACGGCCGGTGATATGCCGGCACGCTACGTGATCCACGCCGCCACGATGGAGCTCGGCGGACCGACGTCGGCCGACATCATTGGCCGGGCCACCCGTTCGACGCTGCGCGTCGCTGACGAATTAGGTTGTCGCTCATTAGCTTTGGTGGCGTTCGGTACTGGCGTTGGCGGTTTCCCACTCGACGAGGCGGCCCGGTTGATGGTCGACGCGGTGCGCGAGCACCAGCCGCGTTCGCTTGAGCGCGTGACCTTCGCGGTGCACGGCGACGCCGCCGAAGAAGCATTTCGCGCAGCGACCGGCGGCTAAGGACCGCCCAAAAAACGCTCTACCGATTCGGTTTTGCTGCTCATCGCGTCACTGACGCCAGCGCGCCAGTCTGCTTTGATCACCACGCTGACCCGGGGCGAGCGAGCTTTGACGGCCTCGACGGCGCGCTGCACCACCGCCATCACCTCGTCCCAGCTGGCGCCTTCGACGACGGTAAACATCGCGTCGGTCTTGTTCGGCAAGCCGGAATCGCGGACCACCCGCACCGCCTCGGCGACGATCTCACCGACGCTTTCGCCCACGCCCAGCGGTGTGACGGAGAATGCGACTAGTACGGACACCGACACGACCCTACTCGGGGCGCATGGCAGCATCGGCCCCGTGCGGGTTCTGGTGCAACGGGTCTCATCGGCGGCGGTGTCGGTCGATCAACACGTCGTGGCATCAATGCAACCCGACAGCCAGGGCCTGCTGGCATTCGTCGGAGTCACCCACGACGACGATACGAGCAAGGCTCAGCGGCTCGCTGAAAAGCTTTGGCAGCTGAGGATTCTCGATGACGAAAAGTCTGCAGCTGACATCAGTGCACCGATCATGGTGGTCAGCCAGTTCACTTTGTACGCCGACACGGCCAAGGGGCGACGACCGTCATGGAATTCCGCCGCCCCGGGGCCCATCGCCGAGCCGCTGATAGCGGAGTTCGTGCAAGAGTTGCGGCAGCTAGGCGCCGACGTGCACACCGGCACGTTTGGCGCCCACATGCGGGTCGAATTGATCAATGACGGCCCGGTGACCGTACTACTCGAGCTCTGATCGGGGTTCTTGCCGCATCTGCGGCCGCTGAGTTAGCGTGCTTGGGAGGCGGCGGTTGGTCGAGCCGCATCCGGGCTGTTCGTGGGGCGGTAGACGTGACGTACGCGCAGAGAGGTCACGAAGCCTTCTTTTATCGCACGCAGCAGCAGTACCGCGATTATCTGCTGGCGTTCGTCGCCGGCGCCCTGCAGGCAGACGAAGCGGTGCTGGTCGCGGTTCCGGATTGCAATCTGGCGGTGCTGGCCGAGGGGCTGGATGGGTCGGCCGCCAACGTGGCCATGACCGACATGACCGAGGCGGGCCGCAATCCCAGCCGGATCCTGGGCGAGGTGCTGAGCAAGTTGGTCGACCAGCACCGGCCAAAACCGGTGCGCATGATCAGCGAACACATGTGGCCGAGTCGATCTGACATCGAATATCCCGCCTGCGTAGAACACGAGGCGCTGCTCAACCGGGCGTTTAACGGCCAGGACGTGACGGTGGTTTGTCCGTATGACGTGTCCCAGCTTGATGCCGGAGTGATTGCCGACGCCCGTCGCACCCATCCGGTGCTGTGGCAGGACGGAGTTCTCGACCACGACAACGCGGCGTACGCACCCGACGCGATGCTGGCCCGCTACAACCGACCGCTGCCCAGCGATCCGGACGCCGTCCGGTACACGGCGCGCAAACTCGGCGATCTCGGTGGCGCACGGTCTTTCGCCGGTGCCTACGCGCAGTGGTTCGGCCTGTCCCCCGACCAGACCGCGGACCTGCAATTGATCGCCAGTGAACTGACAACGGCCAGCCTGACGCAGGTGGGCAGGGCCTGCCGGCTTGCGCTGTGGCGGCAAGATGGCCATGTGATCTGCGAAGCACGCGACGACGGCTGCCTCGACGATCCGCTCGCCGGGCGCCGCTCGTATGGCAGCGACAGCGACCGGGGCCGCGGGCTGTACGTGGTCAACGCGCTGGCAGACCTGGTGCGCACGCACACCACTGCTGACGAGACGACGATCCAGGCTTTTCTTCGCCTGCCAGAGGGGCCATGATGCCGCGAGATATTCGTGAACTGACCAATGAGCCAGAGGCATACGCCGCCGAGCTGCGCCGGCGCTGGGGCGGGCTGTTGAGTTACCGCTACATCGGTCGCAGCTACGCGTCGATGGACTTAGGCCCGGTAGACGACACCGTCGCGTTGCGCCACGACATGCGCGACACGACCGGCGGCATCCTGCTGGCCGTGCTCGGCATCGCCTCGCCCGAGGGCGGCGGCATGTCGGATCTGGAGGCGGTGCCGAACCCCGTCATCCACTCGTGCCAGGTGCTCGACCCAGGCCGAGACGTGCGCCGTTTCGAAGTCCAGACCGAACAGGTGAAACGCGGCCGCCAGATGGGCTACAGCCGGTCACGCATCGTCGACGCCGATCAACCGGCCCGGGTGCTCGCGCTGACCGAAGGCCAGGGCATCAGCATCGGCACGCCGCCCGAAGGGCTCGGCCGGATGGAAGTCGAACCCATCGAGGTGATCGACTCCCCCGACTTGCCGCCGCTCTGGCAGGTGTTCGGCGGACACCGCCGACCCGACGGACATTGGGCGCTACCGGAATTGGCCGTCGAGGTCGCGTCGCCGGACGCGGCACTACACATCGGCCCGCAATTCGTCGTCCTGGAGACCGCGGCGCTGCAGCGAGCCGCGGAGGTCGCGGGCACCGACCGGTTACAGGGCGCGTCGTCGCACGTGATGTTTGTGGCGCGGGGGAAGACCGGCCCGTTCCGGATTGAAGCTGAGCCGCTCGCCGGCGCGCAGGGCACGGTCGCGGTACGCACCGTCATGCGCGACGAGGGCGCCGAGGACCGGGTGATCACCGTCGGGTCATATGTGTTCCATGCTTCGCACTGACCACGACGAGTGGGACATCGTCAGCAGCGTGGGCTATACCGCGCTGCTGGTAGCCGGATGGCGCGCCCTGCACGCGTTGAGCGCGCGGCCACTAGTGCGAGACGACTACGCGAGGCATTTCATCACCGCTTCGGCAGACCCGTATCTGACTAATCTGCTGGCTGACCCGGGCGCATCCGAAGGGGCGACGGTCTTTCCGCGGCTGTACGGCGTACAGACAAGGTTCTTCGACGAATTTTTTTCCTCCGCCGCTGACCGCGGTATTCGTCAAGCAGTCATCGTCGCCGCCGGATTGGACTCTCGCGCATACCGGCTCAACTGGCCAAGTGGCACAACAATATTCGAGGTTGACCAGCCGAAAGTTCTGGAGTTCAAACGGCGCGTGCTTGCCGAGCATGACGCGGTGCCCGCCGCTCGTCGCCGAGAGGTTGCCGCGGATCTGCGCGACGACTGGTCAATACCGCTGCGCGAGGAGGGCTTCGACACGCAACAGCCGAGTGCCTGGTCGGTGGAGGGGATCCTGCCCTACTTGACCGGCGACGCGCAGGACACGCTGTTCGCTCGTATCGGTGAGCTGTCCGCGCCGGGTAGCCGGCTCGCGATCGGTGCGTTGGGTTCGCGCCTCGACGAAGATCAGCTAGCCGCTTTGGAAGCGACGTATCCCGGTCTCAACCGCTCTGGCGATGTGAAGTTTTCGGCTCTGACCTACGACGACTCGCAGAAAAACAGACCCGCCGATTGGCTCGCCGAGCACGGCTGGACGGTGGAACCCGTTCGCACCAACCCGGAATTGCAGGCCGAATACGGCCGCACCCCAGCCGAAGTCGACGTCCATGTCGACCAAATCATGCGCTCGGAGTACATCACCGCGACCCGCTGAGCTCGTGATGTGACGCCGAGTGTGCATGTTGTGGAGGCGCTTTACGATTTTTTCCGGCCATAACCTGCACAGTCGGCGGATTGGGCGACTAGGACACCACTTGGTAGGTTGTGCCGCGACTTGCACGCTGCCACAAGACGCCGCCGGCAGCCGTCTCACCCGCCTGAATCAGCTCACGCTTCAAAATTTTGTTGGTCGCTGTTTTGGGCAGCTCGTCGTTGATCCGCACGAAACGGGGCCAGGCCTTAGCTGATAAGTCAGGTTGAGCGGCGAGGAACTCCTCAAATTCTGCGGGCGTCAGCGACCGACCTTCGTCGAGAACGATGGCGGCCATCACCTGGTCGCCAACCTGTTCGTCGGGTACCCCGTACACCGCGACCTGGTTGATGGGGCCGAGCCGCTGCAGGATTCGCTCAATCGGTGCCGTCGCCAGGTTCTCACCGTCCACTCGCAGCCAGTCAGCGGTGCGACCGGCCAGGTAGATCCAGCCGTCAGCGTCGCGGTAGGCCAGATCGCCGGACCAGTACATGCCGTGGCGCATCCGTTCGTTGGTTGCCGTCGGGTCGTTGTAGTACCCGGCAAATGCCCCGCCGCCCTGGGTGTTGACCAGTTCGCCGACCGCCTCGTCGAAGTTCGCCAGTGCGCCGTTATCGTCGAAAACCGCTGGAGCGCATTCGGTTACCGTTTCCGCGTGATAAACCGCAACGCCGGGGTATCCCCTGCCAACGGACCCGGCCGGGGTGCCGTCTTCGCGGGTGATGATGACCGCGAACTCACTCGATCCGAAACTGTCGACCACGCGGCAGCCGAATCGTCGGCCGAATTCAGCGATATCGCGATCGGTTGCCTCGTTGCCGAATGCCACCCGCAGCGTGTTGTCGGCATCGTCGGGCCGCTCCGGGGTGGCCAGTACCAGGGCAAGCGGCTTGCCGACATAGTTCATGTAGGTGACGTTGTGACGTCGGATGTCGGGCAGAAGCCGGGACGGTGAGAACCGGGCCGGAACCATCGTTGCGCCGCTTCCAATGGCCACCGCCCAGCCCGCGGCCACGCCATTGGAGTGAAACAACGGCATGGACAAGTAGCAGACGTCGTCGGCGGTGATCTCAAACTGCGCGATCAAGCTTGCGCCGCAAAGGATCGCCGCCACGTGGGCAAACCCGACCGCCTTCGGGTCGCCGCTGGTTCCCGATGTGAAAAGCATGATCAAGGTGTCGGCCGGCCCGACCTCGCGGTGCGGCACCAGCGGTGGCGCCGCCTTAACCGCGTCGAGGTAACGCCGCGACGTCACGTCGAGCACCGTGACTCCGGCCAGCTCCAGGCCAGAGAGTAGCGGCAGATGGTCGGGATCAACGAGCAGCAATTGGCAGTCCGCGCGCCGGATGTCGGCCAGCAGTCCGGCGCCGCGCCGAATGGTGTTGATGCCGCACAACACGTAACCGCCCAACCCGGCTGCGGCCATTGACCGCAGCATGGCCGGTGAGTTGCCGAGTAGGGCGCCGACGTGAAGCGGACGAGTGGCGTCGGCCAGCCCCACCAACACCGAAGCCTCGGCTGCCGCTTCGGTGAGATGCTCGCGCCAGGTCCAGATCTTCTCGCCGTAGGCGACGGCTGGGTTGTCGTCGTGCACGCGTGTCCGTAACAACTGCTGGACGGTCTCAAACAACGGTCGGCTCCGGTCGATATCGCAACAGGGTGACCTCGGTTTCGGGAATGTCGCAGAACACCGGGCTCACTCGCATGCCGATCCGAACATCGGCGGGATCGACGTCCACCAGCTCGGTGCTGAACCGGGGCCCCGCATCCCACTGGACCACTGCGAGGATCTGCGGCACCGCATCCGCCCACGGCGGTCCAGTCGGTCGTTGCGCCAAGGTGAAGGTGTAAACGAAACCCGCGCCATCGATTTCACGCCATTCGAGGTCGTCGGCAAGCGTGCCCGGAGCCAGCGTGCGCGGATAGAACACATACCGGCCCAGTGAAGGTGAAAACTGCACAAGGATCCGATGCTCGGCCAGCGCCGCCCAGAACGGCTTTGAGACGGGCGTGGGCTCAGGAAGTGGTAGCGGCGCGGTAATCGTCAGTCACCGCCCAAAACCAACGCGACCTGCTCACTCATGATGCCGCCGGTCCCGCTGACGAAAGCTCGATGGCAGTCGGTCACCTGCGCATCGCATGCTCGGCCCATCAGCTGTCGCGCAGCGTCGACCACGTGATGCATTCCGCCAGCCATGCCGGCCTGCCCGAACGAGAGTTGCCCGCCCGCGGTGTTAAGTGGAAAGTCGCCGCCGAAGGTGAGGTCATGCTCGTTAACCCATGACATGCCTTCGCCTTTGCCGCAGAACCCCGCGTTCTCGAGCGTCATCAGGACGGTGATCGTGTAGCAGTCGTACAGCGACACAACGTCGATGGCCTCTCGCGTGAGCCCCGCCATCGCAAAGGCTCGTTCGGCGGCACGGGCTATCGGCGTCGTCATCAAGTCTTGAGCGTATGTCGCTGTCTTGAAAGCGATGTGCTCGCCGAATCCCTTGATCCATACCGGTCGATGCCGTGCGCGCCGGGCCAGGTCCGCGTTGGCGACGAGAACCCCCGCGCCGCCTTGGACCCGCATCACCGTCTCGAGCATGTGGATCGGGTCGGCGATCATCGGGCTGGTCAGCACGTCGTCGACGGTGATCGGCTTGCCGTGGAACACCGCATCCGGATGGGCACACGCATTCGTGCGCTGGTCCACCGCGATCTTCGCCAGAGCTGTTGCATCGTAGCCGAAATCAGCGGCATAACGCTGAGCGATTTGCGCGTAGGGCGCGTTCTGGCCGACGTTGCCGTACGGGATCTCGAACTCGGCCTGTGGCGACCCGTACTTGTTGCTCGACGCACCATGCCACCCAGGCGATGACGGCGGTCGGCGTGTGGACGTCGGCAGCACCGAGGATCCAGGCACCACGGCGAGCACCGCATCGCAGAGCCCGAGTTCAACGGCCACCGCGGCCCGCCACACCATTCCCGCGGAAGTGGCGCCGCCCAGATCGACCCGTTCACCGAAATCAACAGGCAGACCAAGATATTCCGACAACGTGGCCGGGGCGAACATATCGGATTCCGCCAAGCCGTGGCAGAGCAGACCGTTGATTTCCCGGGCATCTACACCCGCGTCCTCGACGACAATCTTGGCCAGCAGTGCGTACTGGTCGAGGGTGAACGACGGCGGTCGGGTTTGCTTGCGCTCGGCAGGCAACTCGGCGATACCGATGATGGCGGCCTCGCCACGCAGACCCGTCACGACCGGTTGCCTCGGTATGGCAGCGCGACCGTGGCGGTGCCCGGCATCAGGACGGTGTCACCTCGGCGGCCGGCGATGTCGAGATCGACCAGACCGGTGTTGTCGGCCAACCGCTTTGCAGTCACCACCCCCCCGAAATTCAGTTCTTCGTCCGTAAATGCGATCGCTCGGTTCTGCACGCTGTATTCGACCAGTCGACCGCGGCCGCCGATCCAGTCGGTGATAGCCCGGGCCAGCAGCGCGGCTTGCAGTGGTCCCTGCACGATGACGTCGTCGTAACCCTCGACTGTGCGTGCCCAGTCTTTGTCGTAGTGGATCCGGTGGCCGTTGTATGTCGCGGCGCTGAAGAAGAACAACTGTCGTGCGTCGACCGTCACCGTGAGCGTCGGCAGCGGGTCGCCGGGCTCGACGTCCTCATAGAAGACCTGTTGGCTGGCCATCGGAGTCCTCACGGTCGGGCGATCATCGATGTTGTGGCCTCGGCGAGTAACTCAGCGCGCTGATTGCGATAGGCCGTGCGCCATGTCACCAGTACGAACCGGCCAGAGCGGCCCTGCTTCTCCACGATCGACTCGATGGTGCGAACCATGTCCACTTCGTCGCGGTGATACGCCGGCGCATGAAACATTGTGCTCTCTCCGCCGGCCATGCGTCTGGGCGCCCGAGGAAAGGCGAGGCTGCCAGAGATCGCTCCGGACGAACCGTCGGGCCGCAGCTCTTCCAGCGCGGTGACTCCCAGCACGGCGTACTGGAGGAAAAGCGGCGGACAGATGATGTCGCGGTAGCCTTGTGCGCGAGCGTATTCGGTGTCGAACCACAGTGGATTGTGATCACCGACCGCCGCGGACCAACGTTGCCACTCGCGCCGGTTGACTTCGCCGATCGCTGTTGCGGCGACAGTGCCTACTCGCGAGGCTGATTCGGCGTCTATCAGACCCTGCTCGCTCACGCCCCCTCCAACCACGTCGCGGCCACGTCTGCCCCGCCGCCCAGCGTGGATACCACCCTGGCCCGCTCGGAGAACAAATGCAGGTCGGTGTTGAGTACATAACCCATGCCGCCATGCAGCTGGTGTGCGTCAAGCGTGATCGATTTCGCTGCGCTGGCTGCGTGCATTCGCGCGATCGCGGTTTCACGAGTTGCAGTGCGGCCCTGACCGATCCAGAAGACCGCGGAGTGAGCCGCCAGCCGAGCCGCGGCCAGCGCGATATGCATGTTCGCCACCAAATGCTGGGCGGCTTGAAACGAGGCGATAGGCCGGCCGAACTGTGCTCGCGCCACCGTGTAGTCGACAGTGCGTTGCAGCACCGCCTCACCGACGCCGACCAGGTCCAGCGACAGGAACGCCACTGCGGCGTTCGCCAGCCGCCGCAGGCTATTTTCGGTCAGCCCCGAGCCGTCCGGCCCCGCAAGTACTGAGCGCCGGTCTGCCACCTTCACATCGTCAAAACGAATCCGAAAAGCCCGGTGGCCGCCGATCAGACGCAGCGGATCGATATGCACGCCATCGGCTTGCAGCGCGACGACAAAGCCCAATGTCCGCGCGGCGGCGGTGTCGCCCCCCGACACCACGACGTGATCGGCTAGGTCGGCGTCGCCCACGAAGTCGGCCGTGCCGGACAGGCGCCAACCACCGCCAGCTGACGGGCGTGCCTCCAGTTCCGGTGCGATCAGCGCCGCATTGCGCGCATTCCACAAACATGTTGTAGCGCAGAGTTTTCCGGCAGACAGCGAAGGCAGCCACGCAGCGTGTTGGTCCGGTCCGCCGAGCAGATGAATGGCAAGTGCCGCCTGTAGCGTGGCCTGCACGGCCGTCGGACATAGAGCGCGACCGGCCTCCACGTAAACAATGCCAAGGTCGGATAGTTGGCCACCGGCGCCGCCATATTCCTCCGGAAGCAGCAGTCCGAATACCCCGGCATCGGCCAACGACTTCCACAACGTTTCGGGCATCGACCGCAGGTCCGTGTCACGCATTTCCCGTACCAGGCTGATCGGGCACTCGGCGAGGAAGAGCGCGCGCAGCATCGACGCCAAATCTCGTTCGTCGTGATCAGGCAGCAGTCTCATCGTGTTGCCACCATCAGCGGCCGTACGACGGCATGCCGTGGCCACGCTGGGCGATGACGTCGCGCAGCACCTCGTTGGTGCCTCCGCCGAACCGCATCAGCGGCGCTACCCGATAGAGCCGTTCGAATTTCCCGTCGGCGGGCGCGCCCGCGCTGCGATAAGCCAGCAAGCCGTCCGGGCCGAGCAGGTCGAGGGCCAAATCGGCGATCCGCTGGCGTAATTCGCTGGTAAAGATCTTCTGCACGCTGACTTCCACGGTGGGAATGACGCCGCTGTCGAGCAATGACGCTGCCTCGTATCCCATCAGCAATGCCGCCTCGACATCCGCCTCGGCCTGCGCGAGTCGACGGCGAAAGCTAGGCGTTTGCAGCGGAGTCGAGCCGTCGCGACGCTGCTGGCCGGCCAGCTCGGTCAGTTCGTCGAGTGCACGGCGCAGATCGCCCGCGTTGGTCAACGCGCCACGCTCGAGATCCAGCGCGCCGGTGATGTACGTCCAGCCCCGGTTCACCTCGCCGATCAGGTTGGCGACGGGCACTCGGACATCGTCGAAGAACACTTCGTTGGTGCGATACCCCGACCACGCATAAAGCGGACGGATTTCTATACCAGGCAGATCGACGGGAACCATGATCACCGAAATTCCCCGGTGCCGATTGGCGCTGGGATCGGTTCGGACACAAAGCCACTCGTGGGTCGCCCGATGGGCTCCGCTGTTCCAGATTTTGGATCCGGTGATCACCCACTCGTCACCGTCTTGCACCGCGCGGGTGCGCAGGCTGGCCAGGTCGGTGCCCGCGTCGGGTTCAGAGTAGCCCACCGCGCAGGTCAGTTCTCCGCGAGCGATCGGTGGCAGGAACTCGGACTTGTTCTGTTCGGTGCCGTGCCGCATGATCATCGGCGCCACCGAAGTGACGGTGAGATCCGGTCCGGGTACGCCCCAGTATTCGAACTCACGCATCAGCAGGTGCTGATAGATCGGGCCGAGACCCAGACCGCCGTACTCGCGCGGCCAGTTCAGGCCGAACCATCCCCGCTCGCCGATCTTGCGCCGGAACGACGCGACTTCCCCGCCGGGAAACTCCTGGCCATGTTCGGCCAGTTCGGACTTCAGCTCCGCCGTGACGTTGCGTCGCAGAAAATCACGCACTTGGGCCAACCAGGCGTTCTGCGCTGCGTCGAGTTCGAAATCCACCATCCACTTCCTAGCGCGTCCGGGCTGGTTGCGCCCGGAATTCGGAAAAGGCACATAAAGTACTACGACGTGCAGTTCTGGTCCGGCACAGCGTTTATGGACTCGGCGGATGCGTTGGCGGTCGCCAGCATGCTCGATGAAGCCGGCTACGACGGCGTGATCTGTGCCGATCATCTGATTTATCCGCGCAAGCTGACCTCGCCCTACCCCACCGGAGCGGAACGTCCGCCGTGGTCGCCGGAGACAGCGTGGCCGGACTCGTGGATCCTGATCGGCGCCATGGCAGCGGTGACCCGTCGGTTGCGGTTCTCCAACGCCGTCTACGTCGCCCCCGCGCGTCCGTTGTTGGAAGTCGCCAAACAGGTGGCCACCGCCTCGGTCATTTCCGAGGGCCGGGTATCGCTGGCGGTCGGCGCCGGCTGGATGCGCGAGGAATTCGAACTGTTGGGGCAAGACTTCGGCAACCGGGGCAAGCGGCTCGACGAGATGATCCCGGCCCTGCGTGCCCTGTGGCAGGGCGGTTGGGTGTCGTGGAGCGGTCGCTACTACCAGGTGCCCGAGTTGATGCTGGAGCCGCACCCATCCACGCCGGTCCCGATCCTGTGCGGCGGCGAATCGGAGGTGGCGCTGCGCCGGGCGGCTCGGCTGTGCGACGGATGGGTCGGCACGGCCTACGCGTGGGACGACGCGGTTGGCTACGCGCAGAAGCTGACGGCGTTGCGGCGCGAGTACGGGCGGGACGGCGAACCGTTCGAGATCATGCTGGCGCTGATGGAACCGCCGTCGATCGATCTTTACCGGCGTGCCGAGGACGTCGGGATCACGGCGGTGATGTGCGCTCCCTGGATGGGCGCCGAGGACGGCTACCGACCGTCGATCGAGCGGTTCGCCCAAACCGTGATCGAGAAGTTCCGTTAGCGGCTAATGCCGATGCGGGACGTCGTTGACCAGGCCGCCGTCCATCACGAATTCCGCGCCGGTGGCATACGAGGATTCGTCGCTGGCCAAAAACACCACGAAGGTGGCGACCTCGTCGGACTGCCCTGGGCGGCCGATCGGGACGGTGACCATGTTGTCGGGGAAGTGCTTGGTCATCGGGGTGCGGATGAAGCCGGGGTGGATGGAGTTGACCCGGATGTTGTGCGCTCCCAGTTCCAGCGCTGCCGACTTGGTCAGACCGCGTACCGCCCACTTGGACGCGACGTAGGGGTGCACCATAACCGCGCCGCGCAGCCCTTCGATGGATGAGACGTTGATGATCGAGCCGCCGCCTGCGGCTTTCATCGGCTCGACCGCGGCTTGGATGCCATGGAACGTACCGTTCAGGTTGACGTCAATGACCTTGTGCCACTTGGCCAGATCGAACTGGCCCAGCTGGCCCAGCGCCACTATGCCGGCGTTGTTGACCAACACGTTGAGCTTGCCGAAGTCGTTGACCGCAGTGGCTACCGCAGCCTCCCACTCGTCGGGCTGGGTGACGTCGAGGTGGACATAGCGAGCGGCATCCCCGATGTCATCGGCCAGTGCCTTGCCCTCGTCGTCGAGGATGTCGCCGATGACCACTTTGGCGCCCTCGTCGACCAGCATTCGGGCATGAGCAGCGCCCATCCCCCGAGCGCCGCCGCTGATCAGTGCAACTTTTCCGTCCACGCGTCCCATGACGCGTCAGGCTACCGCAGCCGCAAAACTGGGAAACAATCGAGCGATGAGCGTCGCCACCTCTTTACTCACCGCATGCAGCGGGTTTCTGTTCGCTGTGCTGTGGATGGATCTGATGTTCGATGTGCAGGTCCTCGCGGGCCGCGATCCCGGGGGTGACCTCCCCGAACGCGCGCTGGCTTCCATCGCGGGCTACTACCGGCGCGCGGTCACCGAATCCGGCCCGATGAGCCGGCTCATCGTTGTCGTCATGGTGGTGTTGCTGGCAGCGTTGGGGTTCCGCGCGGCCCGAGGGGACGACCCGGCCTGGTTGCTGGCGGTGTCGGCGCTGCTGGCAGCGGGCCCGATTCTGCTGGCACTCTCGCATACGGTTCCCAGCGCGGCCCGCCTCGGCTGTCGTTCGGACGGCCCCGCCGAACAAACCGCGCTGGCAAGGTCGATCTGGCGCGATCATCTGGTGTGCGCGGGCTGCGTGCTGGCTTTCCTGGTGCTGTGGGTAGCCC
>NZ_JBATXN010000116.1:0-4844 GCF_049673265.1 Mycobacterium sp.
TGCTCACTGATGATCCGGCTCTTGCGGCGGGGTCCGCCGACCACCCGGTCCACTGCCTCTTCCAGCGCGGCGCCGGTGATGACGGTGCCGTTCTCGCGGGCGGTCAGCAGCGCCGCCTCGTTGATGACGTTGGCCAGGTCGGCGCCGGTCATGCCGACGGTTCGTTTGGCCAGCCCGTCGAAGTTGACGTCGGGGCCGAACGGTTTGCCGTTGGAGTGCACTCGCAGCACCGCCCGCCGGCCGGCCAGGTCGGGGCTGGAGACCGGGATCTGACGGTCGAAACGCCCGGGCCGAAGCAGCGCGGGGTCGAGGATGTCGGGCCGGTTGGTGGCCGCGATCAGGATCACACCGGCGCGATCGCCGAAACCGTCCATTTCGACCAACAGCTGGTTGAGCGTCTGCTCGCGTTCGTCGTGACCACCGCCCAGCCCGGCGCCGCGCTGACGGCCCACCGCGTCGATCTCGTCGACGAAGATGATGCACGGGCTGTTCTGCTTGGCCTGGTCGAATAGGTCACGGACGCGGGACGCGCCAACACCGACGAACATCTCGACAAAATCCGAGCCGGAAATGGTGAAGAACGGGACCCCGGCCTCGCCAGCCACTGCGCGGGCCAACAGAGTCTTACCGGTTCCCGGCGGCCCGTAAAGCAGCACGCCCTTGGGAATCTTGGCGCCAAGCGCCTGGTATCGCGACGGGTTCTGCAGGAAGTCCTTGATCTCGTAGAGCTCCTCGACCGCCTCGTCGGCGCCGGCGACGTCGGCGAACGTGGTCTTGGGCATGTCCTTAGAAAGCTGCTTGGCCCGCGATTTGCCGAAGCCGAAACCCATCCGCGCGCCGCCCTGCATGCGGGAAAACATCATGAACAAGCCGACCAACAGCAGCAACGGCAGCACGTAGATCAACAGCGATCCCAGGATGTTTCCCTGGTTGACGACGGTGCTGACCTGGGCGTCTTTACTGGTCAACGCGTCGAACAACGGAACCGCATAACCGGTGGGGTACTTGGTGATGATCTTGTCCGACCCATCGGTGCCGGTGGCGGGCTTTTTCAGCGTTATCCGCACCTGCTGTTCGCGATCGTCGATCTGTGCGCTCTTGATGTTGCCGCCCTTGATTTGGGCCATCGCTACAGAGGTGTCGACCGGCTTATAGCCGCGGGTGTCATCGCTGAAGTAGAAGAATGACCAACCAAGCAGCAGCACCACAGCAATCGCCGTGAGCGTGCGGATCACAGTTTTACGGTTCATCAATCATCGGCCGCCGCCGGCCAGGTCCTTCCCAATACACACAGCTGGAATAGTCCAGGTTACCGCCAGTGGTGATCGCCAGCCCGGCCAAGGCCGGGCGCAGCAAGGCGCGGCAGCCGCCAGGGCGAAAATCATGCCGTTTGGATCTGCCGCAAAAAACAACGAATGGCGGTTCCCGGGCGATTGCCATCACCGCCGGACCCCACCGCCGAACACCTTTCGGGCGGACCGGGGGTGTGCTTTGGTGAGACAGTGCCTGAAAGCGTCCCGATCACCGAACGCATTATTGACACCAATGGCGTGCAGCTGCGCACCGTCGAGGCGGGTGAGCCCGGCGCACCGCTAGTCGTGCTGGCCCACGGCTTTCCGGAACTCGCCTATTCATGGCGCCACCAGATCCCCGCGCTGGCCGCCGCCGGATATCACGTGCTGGCCCCGGATCAGCGAGGCTACGGCGGCTCCAGCCGACCCGACGACATCTCTGCCTACAACGTCGCTGAGCTGTCCGCCGATGTCATCGGCTTGCTCGACGACGTCGGCGCCGAGCGGGCGGTGCTGATCGGTCACGACTGGGGTGCGCCGGTGGTGTGGGGCTCGGCGCAACTGCATCCCGACCGGGTGGCGGCCGTGGTCGGTTTGAGCGTTCCGCCGGTCCCGCGCGCCCAGGTCCCGCCTACACAGGCGTTTCGCATGCTGTTCGGCGACAACTTCTTCTACATGCTCTATTTCCAAAAGCCCGGGGTCGCCGACGCCGAACTGGCTGCCGACCCGGGCAGAACCCTGCGACGGATGTTCGGCAGTCTGAGCGCATCGGGTGACCCTGCTGACGCGATGCGGATGATCGCACCAGGGTCGGAGGGCTTCATCGAGCGGCTGCCCGAACCCGACGGCCTGCCGAGCTGGATCAGCGCCGACGAACTCGACCACTACATCGCCGAGTTCAGCCGCACCGGGTTCACCGGCGGCCTGAACTGGTACCGCAACCTGGACCGCAACTGGGAGCTGATGGCCGACCCACCGGCGGCCACCATCGCGATACCGTCGCTGTTCATCGCCGGCACCGACGATCCCGTCGGGAGCTTCATGCGCCGCGACCGTACCGCCGAGGTGGTGACCGGTCCCTACCGCGAGGTGATGATCGAGGGCGCCGGCCACTGGCTGCAGCAGGAGTGCCCCGATCAGGTCAACGAGGTAGTGCTGGACTTCCTGTCGGGCGTGAAGCCGTGACGAGCCGCCCGCTGAAGTTCGGCGTTTTCATCACTCCGTTTCACCCGACCGGCCAATCACCCACCGCGGCACTCGAATACGACATGGAGCGAGTGGTCGCGCTGGACCGCTTGGGCTTCGACGAAGCGTGGTTCGGGGAGCACCACTCCGGCGGCTACGAGCTGATCGCCTGCCCGGAGGTGTTCATCGCCGCCGCGGCCGAACGGACCAAGCACATCCGGCTCGGTACCGGTGTGGTGTCGCTGCCCTACCACCATCCGCTGATGGTGGCAGACCGCTGGGTGTTGCTGGATCACCTGACCCGCGGGCGGGTGATGTTCGGCACCGGTCCGGGCGCCCTGCCGTCGGACGCCTACATGATGGGCATCGATCCGGTCGAGCAGCGCCGGATGATGCATGAATCGCTCGACGCGATCCTGGCGTTGTTCCGCGCCGCACCCGGGGAGCGGATCAACCGCCACTCGGACTGGTTCACGCTTCGCGATGCTCAACTGCACATCCGCCCCTACACTTGGCCTTATCCGGAAATCTCAACGGCAGCAATGATTTCGCCGTCTGGACCGCGACTCGCGGGGGCGCTGGGCACGTCGCTGCTTTCGTTGTCGATGTCGGTACCGGGCGGCTACGCGGCTTTGGAAAATACCTGGGAAGTCGTGTGCGAACAAGCCGGCAAAGCCGGACACGAGGAGCCCGACCGTGCCAACTGGCGAGTGCTGGGCATCCTGCATCTGGCCGACAGCCGAGATCAGGCCATTGACGACTGCACCTACGGTCTGCAGGACTTCGCGAAGTACTTCGGCGCTGCCGGGTTCGTGCCGCTGGCCAACCTGGTCGAGGGCGCGCAGTCGCCGCGCGAATTCGTCGAAGATTATGCGTCGAGGGGTAATTGCTGCATCGGAACCCCCGAGGAGGCGATCGGCTACATCGAAGATCTGCTAACCCGGTCGGGTGGATTCGGCGGATTCCTGTTGCTCGGCCACGACTGGGCATCGCCACAGGCGACCTATCACTCCTATGATCTGTTCGCCCGCAAGGTGATTCCACATTTCAAAGGGCAGTTGGAGGCACCTCGGGCATCGCATGAATGGGCCAAGGGCATGCGTGACCAACTGCTTGGCCGCGCCGGCGAGGCCGTGGTCAAGGCGATCACTGAGCACACCGATGAACTCAAGATGGAAAGCGAGACCACCTGATGCGCGCCGCGGTATTACGCGAAGGCCGCATGGTCTATCGCGACGACGTGCCCGATCCCGTTCCCGGGCCGGGCCAGGTTTTGGTCGGCGTGCGATCGTGTGGGATCTGCGGCTCCGACCTGCATTTCGCCGCCCACGGCGCCGAGGTGCTGTCGCTGAGCGGTCAAATGGCAGACAGTCTCGGCGGTGGCATGAACGTGGACTTGAACCACGACATCTTCATGGGCCACGAGTTCAGCGCGGAGGTGCTCGACGCCGGGCCCGACACCGAAACATTTCCGTCGGGAACCCTAGTCACGTCGATACCGGTGCTGATCTCGGGACAACACGTCGAACCGATCGTCTACAGCAACAGGACGCTTGGTGGCTACGCCGAGCGCATGCTGCTTTCGGCGCCGCTGCTGCTGGCCATTCCCAACGGCTTGGACCATCGCCATGCCGCTTTGACCGAACCGATGGCGGTCGGCCTGCACGCCGTGAACAAGTCGGGCGTTCAGCCAGGCGAGACCGCGCTGGTGGTCGGTTGCGGTCCGATCGGCATCGCCGTGATCGCTGCCCTGCGCGCGCGCGGAATAGAAAGCATTGTGGCAGCAGACTTTTCGCCGAAGCGGCGCGAGCTCGCCACTGGGATGGGCGCGCACCAGACCCTCGACCCCGCGCAGGGCTCTCCCTTTGACACCGTCAGTCCCGCTGTGGTATTCGAGGCGGTCGGGGTCCCCGGAATCATCGATGACCTAATGCGCAGGGCCAGGCACGGCACTCGACTCGTCGTTGTGGGCGTGTGCATGCAGCCCGACACCTTGCATCCGTTCTTCGCCATTGCCAAGGAGATCAACGTCCAGTTCGTCCTCGCCTACGATCCGACGGAATTCGCCGATTCCTTGCGCGCAATTGCCGAAGGTGACATCGACGTCGCTCCGATCATCACCGGCGACGTCGGCCTCGAGGAGGTCGGCGCAGCTTTCGACGATCTCGCCGACCCCGAACGGCACTGCAAGATCTTGGTTACACCCTAGGTCTGCATCATCCCCCGGCCGGCGGATGTGGCACCACGGTCGGCTTGAAACCATAACGGGGAGAAGCAAACTGTAGGCCTCCTCGGCTGCTGGCGCCCATCACGGGCAACCCGCCTAACGTGGTCGCGGCGGGCTCGGCGGCAACCGGAGTGCCGAGG
>NZ_JBATXN010000117.1:0-15539 GCF_049673265.1 Mycobacterium sp.
GGTGGAAAGCCTACAGCAGACGGCGAAGCTCGCCCCAACCAAACGCGCCATGGCACCATCGCGCAGGTGGGACCCAGACGTGGCGACGAGCAACACCTGCGCGACCTCGCCCGGTTGCGCCGCGTCCGCGACCGGATCGACCGCGAGTATGCGCTGCCGCTGAACGTCGAGGCGCTGGCCCGCGACGCGAACATGTCGGCCGGCCACCTCAGCCGCCAATTCAAGATCGCCTACGGCGAATCGCCGTACTCCTACCTGATGACCCGACGCATCGAGCGCGCGATGGCACTGCTGCGGCGCGGTGACATGAGCGTCACCGAGGTGTGCATCGCAGTCGGCTGCTCGTCGCTGGGGACCTTCAGCACCCGCTTCGCCCAGCTGGTAGGGGTATCGCCCAGCAAATATCGGGACCAGACGGCCGGCGTCAAGGCAGGGCTGCCGTCGTGCATGGAGAAGCAAGTCACCAGACCGGTCAGGAATCGAGAAGCGCCCGCCGCCACGCTGCACCTAGCGTGATCGTCATGGACATCACCATTCACTCAAGCATGCTCCCCCACGACGACCCCGAAGCTTCGCTGGCGTTTTATCGCGACACCCTGGGTTTCGAGGTCCGCCTCGATGTCGGTAAGGGCAAGATGCGGTGGATCACGGTCGGTCCGCCGAATCAGCCTGGCACATCAATCGTTTTGAGTCCGCCGACGGCAAACCCCGGCATTACCGACGACGAACGCCGCACCATCGCCGAGATGATGGCCAAGGGCACCTACGCGATGATCGTGCTGGCCACCAAGGACCTCGACGGCACCTTCGAACGGCTGCAGGCCACCGATGCCGACATCGTCCAAGAGCCGACCGAGCAGCCCTACGGAGTTCGCGACTGCGCCGTCCGTGATCCAGCGGGCACCATGATCCGCATCCAAGAACTGTCCTGAGCCGCGTCAGGCCGTCGTGGGCTCGCTCAACTTGACCAGCATTTTGCCGATGTTGGCTCCGGTGAACAGCCCGTTGAGAGCATCGACGCACGACTCGATGCCCTCAAAGATGGTCTGGCGGGCCTTGATTCGGCCCTCGTGCTCCCACTGGCGAAGCGAAGCGAAGGCCTCGTCAAAGCGACCCCACTGATCGAGCGCGTTGAATCCTTGCATGGTCGCGGTTTTGGACAGCAGGTTCACGTAATTGGCCGGGCCAGGATGCTCGCCGGTCAGGTAGCTGGAGATGACGCCGCAGAGCACGACGCGTGCGTTGGTCGCCAGCCGGCCCAGCACCGCGTCGAGGATCGGTCCGCCGACGTTGTCGAAATAGACGTTGACCCGTTTAGGACAGTGCTCTTTGAGCGCCGCTTCCAAATCGTCGTTCTTGTAGTCGATGCAGGCGTCGAACCCGAAGTCCTCGACCACTGCTCGGCACTTCTCCGGCCCGCCCGCGATCCCCACCACCCGGGCTCCGGCGATCTTGGCGATCTGCCCGGCCACCGACCCCGTGGCGCCCGCCGCAGCCGAAACCACCACGGTGTCTCCGGCCTGCGGCCGACCGACGTCGGTCATCCCGATATAGGCCGTCGCGCCGGTCGGCCCGTACACCGACATGATCGCCAGCTGATCGCTCTCCCCGGGAATGGGCGTGCTGAACACGTCGTCGCGGACAATCACGTACTCCTGAAAGCCGGTCAAGGTGGTGATGACGTCGCCGACGGCGTAAGCATCACAACGCGACGACACGACCTCGCCGATCCCCGCCGCCCGGATCACCTCGCCCACTTGCACCGGCGGCAGGTACCCCGGTTGATCGTTGAGCCAGGTCCGGACCGCGGCGTCGAGGCCCACATATGTGGTGCGCACCAGCGCCTCTCCCTCGGCCGGCTCGGGTGCCGGCGCGGTGACCAACTCCGTGTCGCCGGACTGCACTAGGCCGACAGGGCGGCGACGCAACACGATCTGGCGGTTGTTCAACTCAGGCACGATGCAAAAACTACCGAATGCGATTGAGCTATTCGTCCCGATCTTGTTATGGGACCATCTCTTGATGGAATCCGAGGATGACCCGGAAACCCGAATTCGGGAGCTCGAACGGCCATTGGCCGACACGGCGCGTGCGTCCGAAGCCGGCGCCAATCCGCCACCGGGGAAATGGGCCGCCCCGCCCGGTCCCGCTTATCCACCGCCGCCGCCGAGTTTCGGCAGCCCGTCCCCCTGGACATCGCCGCGGCCCACCTCGCGTTACCGGATATGGTGGATCTTGGCCGCTTTCTTCATCATTGGGACAATTGCGGTCCCGCTCGGGCTTGCGGTTTTCGGCATCCACCGAGCGACGCACGGTGGGTTCACCACTCTGCTGCCCAACCCGACCGTCTCCTCGAATAGTGCGGCCCCCTCCGCCAGCGCGGCGCAAACCCCCGCCCCTGGATCGTCGGCATCGCCCAGCTCAGCGCCCACAGCGCCGGCCGGTGCCACCCTGACCATCTCCGGGATCAAGGAGAACCGGACGATCGCCTGCAACAACAGCGCTGTCACCGTCAGCGGCATTTCCAACAAGGTTGTGATCACCGGCCACTGCGCAAGCCTGAATGTGTCCGGCGTCCAGAACTCGATCACTGTGGACGCCGTCGACTCCATCGACGCCTCCGGCTTCAACAACCAGATCACCTACCACACCGGCTCGCCGGCCATCGAGAATTTCGGCGGACAGAACGTCGTGCAACAGGGCTGACCCGCTAGACGGTCACTAACCGGTAGACACCGATGAGGCCAACCACAACCATCGCAGCGCGCAGCGCGGTTGGGGACAGTCGACGACCGTAATGCGCGCCTATCCATCCGCCGACCAGTGAGCCAACCGCGATAAGGGCCGCCACCGTCCAGCTGATCCGCTCGAACGCCACTGATGTATAAGCCAGCGCCGCAACAACATTCACGACAAGCGCTAGCAGGTTCTTCGCAGCGTTCATCCGCTGCACCGATTCTGGCAACAGCGCACCCATCGCGCCGACCAGCAGGATGCCTTGCGCCGCAGTGAAATAGCCGCCGTAAACGCCGATCGCGAAAGTGCTTGCGACCAATGCTGTCATGCGGCGAGGCGATACGTCCTCGGTGGAGCGGCCTGCTCTGTCGGCGCGGTCGCGCGCCCATGCTTGGATCCGCGGCCCCGCGACCACCAGGAGAAGCGCGATGACCAGCAGCACCGGAACCACTTCGATGAACACCTTCTCCGGCAGGTGCAGCAGCAGCCACGCGCCCAGGATGCCGCCAACCACCGAGGCTGGCAGCTGCCACCGCAGCCGATTCCACTGACCATTCAGCTCGCGCCGGTAACCCCAGGTACCCGAG
Source organism: Mycobacterium sp. (assembly GCF_049673265.1). Classification (GTDB taxonomy): domain Bacteria; phylum Actinomycetota; class Actinomycetes; order Mycobacteriales; family Mycobacteriaceae; genus Mycobacterium. Next base: position 3,324 of record NZ_JBATXN010000117.1, read on the forward strand.
ACGCTGCCCGCAACCAGCCCGACCGCATTGGACATCGTCGATGTCACCGGCGGAAAACCCAGCGCGACGAGCGTCGGAAAGGTGATCAGCGTGCCCGACCCCACCACCGCGTTGATCGCGCCCGCGGCCAAGCCGGCTAAGGCAACCAAGATCGCATGTGAAAGCGGCACCGAAAGACCCTATCGGGCGTCATTTCGGCGCTGCGTTCAGCGCTTGGCTTTCCGCTTCTCGCGCATCCGCACGTTGATCCGGATCGGGCTTCCCTCGAAGCCGAAGGTCTCCCGCAGCCGTCGCTCCAAAAACCGCCGGTACCCCGCCTCCAAAAATCCGCTGGTGAAAAGCACGAACGTCGGTGGACGGGCGGTGGCCTGGGTAGCGAACAGGATCCGCGGCTGTTTGCCGCCGCGCACCGGCGGAGGTGTCGCCGCCACCACTTCCTTGATCCAAGTGTTCAGCCGGCCGGTGCCGATCCGGGCGTCCCACGACTCCAGGGCACTTTCCAAGGCCGGCACCAGCTTCTGGACGGCCCGACCGGTTTTCGCGGAAATGTTGACCCGCTGCGCCCAGCGCACCTGTACCAGTTCCCGGTCGATCTCGTTGTCCAGCTGGTAGCGCCGCTCATCGTCGACCAAGTCCCACTTGTTGAACGCCAACACGAGTGCTCGTCCGGCCTCGATCACCATCGACAGCACCCGCTGATCCTGCTCGGTCAGCGGCACCGATCCGTCGATCAGCACGATGACCACTTCGGCGGCATCGATAGCGCCGTGGGTGCGCACCGAGGCATAGAACTCGTGCCCGCTGGCCTGCCCGACCTTGCGGCGCAGCCCCGCGGTGTCGACGAAACGCCAGACCTTGCCTTCCATTTCGATCAGCGAGTCCACGGGATCGACTGTGGTTCCCGCGACTTCATGGACCACCGAGCGCTGATCGCCGGCCAGCCGGTTGAGCAGTGAGCTCTTTCCGACGTTCGGCTTGCCGACCAGCGCGACCCGCCGCGGACCGCCCTCGGTGGACGCCGCCTCGGCCACCTCCGGCAGCGCGCCGACCACCGCGTCGAGCAGATCGCCCACCCCGCGACCGTGCATCGCGCTGATCGGATATGGCTCACCGAGTCCCAACGACCACAGCGCAGCGGCATCGGATTCGTTTCTATCGCTGTCAACCTTGTTGACGGCCAGAAACACTGGCTTGCCTGAGCGACGCAGGATACGCGCGGCAGCCTCGTCACCGGCGGTCGCCCCGACCGCCGCGTCGACCACCAGGATCACCGCATCGGCGGTGCGCATCGCCACCGCCGCCTGCTCGGCGACCAGCTGCTGCAGACCCTTGGCGTCGGGTTCCCATCCCCCGGTGTCCTGTACGACGAACCGGCGTCCGGTCCACAGGGCGTCGTAAGACACCCGGTCGCGGGTCACACCGGGCACATCCTGCACCACCGCCTCGCGCCGGCCAAGGATCCGGTTGACCAGCGTCGACTTGCCGACATTCGGCCGGCCCACCACCGCGACTACCGGCGGTGGTCCCGCGGCCTCACCCTCGAAATCTTCGGCGAATTCAACTGATTCCCAGTCGCTTTCATCGACCCAGGTACCGTCGTGGCTCATCTGACCGCCTCGCTTCGCTGTTGCACCAGCTGCAGCAGGTGAGCGATCACCTCGGATTCGGTCATCGCGCTGGTGTCAACGACCACCGCATCCGCGGCGGTCCGCAGCGGCGACACCGTTCGTGTCGAATCCATGTGATCGCGGCGGCGCACATCTGCCAACACACCTTCGTAGTCGTCGGGCAGGCCGGCGGCGACATTTTGATCGTTGCGTCGCCGCGCCCTGGTCTCAGCCGACGCGGTCAGGAAAATCTTGACGTCAGCGTCGGGCAGCACCACGGTGCCGATATCGCGGCCTTCGACCACGACGCTGCCCGGGCCCTCGGCCAGCCTGCGCTGCATTTCGACAAGCCGGGCACGGACGACGGGAACTGACGACACCGCTGACACAGCCTGGGTGACCCCGTCGCCGCGGATCTCCGTTGAGACATCCTCTCCGTCAAGGTAATTGCTATCTTCACCGGGATCGAAGCCCACCGATAACTTGACGGTGGCCGCAGCTGCCCCGACAGCCGCCTGATCGGCCGGGTCTATTCCCGCGCGCAGCACCGCCAGCGTGACGATGCGGTACATGGCACCGGTGTCCAGATAGCGGGCCTGCAGAGCCTGCGCCAATCCCCTTGATACCGACGACTTTCCGGTCCCGGCGGGGCCGTCGACGGCGACGATGACACCGCTCACAATCTGACCGCTTTATATAGGTCGCCGATCTCATTGCGGCGCAATGGACGGATGCTGCCCGGACGCTGCTCCCCCAGTGACACCGTGCCGATGTCGGTCCGGACCAACGCCTGCACCGGAAACCCGGCGGCCTTGAACAGCCGGCGCACAATGCGCTTGCGTCCCTCGTGCAGAGTGACGCGGACCATTGTCTTGCCGGGGATGGCGTCTACTACGGCGAAGTCGTCGACCATCGCGGGTCCGTCGTCCAATTCGATTCCGGCGCGCAGCTTTTTTCCGAGCCCGCGCGGTACCGACCCGCCGACGGTTGCCACATACGTCTTGGGCACTTCGTAGGAGGGATGCATGAGGCGATGCGCAAGCTCGCCGTCGTTGGTCAACAGGATCAGCCCCTCGGTGTCGGCGTCCAGGCGTCCGACGTGAAAGAGCTTCTGGTTTCCGCGAACCCGATGCTCAACCAGGTCGCCGATGCAGGGGCGCCCGCGATCGTCCGACATCGTCGAATGCATACCGCGGGGTTTGTTCAACGCCAGATACACCAGCGAGTCGTCCAGGATCACCCGCGCCCCGTCGACGCGGATCACCGACACGTCCGGGTCGACCCGGGTGCCCAGCTCGGTCACCAGCTCCCCGTCGACCTCGACCCGGCCGTCGATGATCATCTTCTCGGCCAGCCGTCGGGACGCAATTCCGGCCTGCGACAAGACCTTCTGCAGGCGGACGCCACGCGGCTCGCCGGTCTCTGCCATTATTCCTGGTCCACGTCGAACGATATCGGCTGATCGGCAGACGCCGGGCCGCCGGAAAGCTTGACGAAACGTGGCTCGGCATCCAGGGATTCGCTCAGGTCGTCGATCATGTCGACATCGGGAAGCAGCGGCGCGATGTCAGGAAGGTCGGTCAGCGACGACAATCCGAGCCGTTCCAAGAACAGCTCGGTGGTGGCGAACGTCACCGCGCCGGTGTCGGGGTCGGTACCTGCTTCGGTGATCAGCCCACGCGCGAGCAGCGTGCGCATGACCGCATCAACGTTGACGCCGCGGACCGCGCTCACCCGCGCTCGGGTCACCGGCTGGCGGTAGGCCACCACCGCCAACGTCTCCAACGCCGCTCGGGTGAGCTTCGAGCGCGACCCGTCCAGCAGCAGCCGCTCGACGTACGGCGCGAACCGCGCGCGTGTGTACATCCGCCATCCGCCGCCGGCCTCCCGCAGGTCGATGCCGCTGTCGCGTTCGGTCAGCGCATCGGCCATCATCCGCAGTTTGGCGGCGACCCGATACGCCGGCTGCTCGGTGGCCGCGGCCAGCGCCTCGACCGTCACCGGGGTGTCGACAACCAGCAGAAGCGCCTCGAGCACCGCGCCCAGCTCGTCGTCGTCGAGCTCGGGCGCTGTCGCGACGTCGAATAAGCGCCGCTCCTCCTCATCGCTCCGCTCTGCATCGTCGCCGGCGCGGATGCCCAAGTCCGGTTCGGGGGCGTCGTCGCCGAAGTCCGGTTCGGGCAGCTCGTCGGTCATGAGTATTGGTCTCGCAGTTCTTGAGCTTCGAGCGACTCGGCTCTGAGCAAGGCTTCGCTGGTCGGCCGTTCTCCGGTCCACGAAACCTGGAGCACACCAAGCGCTTCTGACTGGTCGAATGCTACCGCCCGCGACCGATACAGTTCGAGCAGCGCCAGGAAGCGGCCGACGATCTCAATCGGCACCCGGCAGTCGGCGACCAACTCCGAGAACGACGCCCATTGCCCCGCCCCGCGCTTTTCCAGGAGCGACAGCAGCTGTTCGGCTTGTTCAGGCACCGACACCATCAGCTCGTGCAAGTGTTCGGTGGCCACCGTCGGCACCGGCCGCGGTGTGAATGCGATCGCGGCAATCTGGGCGAACCGCTCAGCGTCGACGCCCAGCATCACCTCGGGCAGCAGGTCGGAGTAGCGGTCTTCTAGCGACACCGCGCGCGGATAGCTGCGCAGCGCGGCGGCCTCCAGCTCGGCGAACATCTGCGCGACGTGCTTGAACGCCCGGTATTGCAGCAGCCGCGCGAACAGCAGGTCGCGCACCTCCAGCAGCGCCAAGTCCTCCTCGTCGGCGACCTGCCCGGACGGCAGCAGCCGGGCCGCCTTGAGATCGAGCAGCGTCGCGGCGATGACCAGAAACGCGGTGGTCTCCTCGAGCTCTAGCGCAGCACCGATCGCGCGCGTGTAGGCGATGAACTCGTCGGTGACCTGATGCAACGCCACTTCCGTGACGTCGAGCCTGTGGGCGAAAATCAGCTGCAACAGCAGGTCGAACGGTCCCTCGAAATTGGTCAGCCTGACCTGGAAGCCGTTCTGGGGGGACGCCTCGCAGCTTGCTCCGTTGGTCACGCGCCGAACCGGTCGATCACCTCGCGAGCCAACGCGCGGTAGGCGGCCGCGCCGCCTGACCTCGGTGCCCACGTGGTGATCGGTTCACCGGCGACGCTGGTCTCCGGGAATCGGACAGTGCGGGTGATGACCGTGTCGAACACCATGTCGCCGAAGCGTTCCAGGACGCGGGCCATCACTTCGCGGGAGTTCACGGTGCGCGGGTCGTAGCGGGTGATCAAGATGCCGCTGATCTCCAGCTTCGGGTTGAGCCGGTCGCGCACCTTTTCAACCGTGTCGGTGAGCAGCGCCAGGCCCCGCAGCGAGAAATACTCACACTCGGTCGGGATGATGACCCCATCGGAGCCGGCCAGACCGTTGACGGTGAGCAGACCCAGCGACGGCTGGCAGTCGATGAGCACATAGTCGTAGCGGTCCAATACCGGATGTAAGGCACGGGCCAGGGTCTGCTCCCGGCCGACCTCGTTGACCAGCTGGATTTCGGCGGCCGACAGGTCGATATTGCTGGGCACCAGGTCCATATGCTTGACGCGGGTGTTCATCAGCACGTCGTCGATCGACACCCGCGGCTCAATAAGCAGATTGTGGATGGTGTGCTCGAGCTCGTAGTGCGGCACACCGAGGCCAGCGGACAGCGCTCCCTGCGGATCCAGGTCGACCAGCAGCACGCGACGGCCGTATTCGGCGAGTGCGGCGCCCAGATTGATCGTCGACGTGGTCTTGCCGACGCCGCCTTTCTGATTGCACATCGCAACGACCTTGGCCGGGCCGTGCGCCGTGCGCGGCCTGGGTTCGGGGATTGCCCGTGGTGGACGTCCGGTCAAGCCGACTCCGGTGCCGCTGGCGGCGTCGTCAGTCACGAGCGCCGCGGCTGCGCGCGCACCGACCCGGTGTGCGCGGCGTCAAGGAAATGGCGGACATCGCAGGAGAGTCTAACGGGTATACGCGCCCGCGCCGGGAGACCCGCAAACAATGTAACCAGCCAATTTGCGAGGCGCCCCACTATGGTGGCGGCCATGAGTCTGAAGCAGCGCATTCCGTTCTTGCGATGGTCGGTATGGCGGATGGCGACCGGGGCCCGCAACATCACTACGACGGGCCAGATCGGTGATGGGCGGGAAGCAGCCGCAGTCGAATACGTGCTCAATCACGCTCGCGCGGGCGACATCGACGATGTCCTGGCAACCATTGACCGGTTCGCCTACGAGAAGTCGATGCTGATCAACGTCGGCGACGAGAAAGGCGCACTGCTCGACGCCGCGGTCCGGCGCGCCGACCCGAAACTGGCTCTGGAGCTCGATCTGGTGCTGGAATCGGAGTATCTGGGCTAACGCGCCCGCGGATGGGCTTCGGCCCACACTTCACGCAGCGCGTGCACGCTGACCATCGTGTAGATCTGCGTGGTGGTCACCGAGGCGTGGCCCAGCAGCTCCTGGACGACACGGACGTCAGCACCGCCGTCGAGCAGGTGGGTGGCAAACGAATGTCGCAGCGTATGCGGGGACACCCCCGCGGTGATCCCAGCCCGCTCGGCCGCATCCTGGAGGACTTGCCACGCGCTTTGCCGCGACAACCGGCCACCGCGTGCATTGAGGAAGATGGCCACCGTGCCGCGTCCTCGGCGCGCCAACTCGGGACGCCCGCGCACCATATAGGCGTCGAGTGCTTGCACCGCAGGCCGCCCGATCGGGACCAACCGTTGCTTGCCGCCCTTGCCTCGCAACAGCACCGAGCGGGCATGCGTGTCAACGTCGTCGACGTCGAGCCCGACCGCTTCCGAAATTCGGGCGCCGGTGGAATAGAGCAGTTCGAGCAGCGCCCGGTTGCGTAACGTCAACGGGCCATCGGACGGGCTGTCGCCGCCGGCGCCGGCCAGCAGCGCGAGGACCTGGTCGAGGCTCAGGCTTTTCGGTAGTCGCCGTCCCGGTGTGGGTGGCTTGACAGCCTGCGCCACATCGAATTCGGCCAGACCTTCGGCCGCGGCGAACCGGTGCAGTCCGCGCACCGCGATCAGCGTCCGTGCCGCCGAGACCGCCGATAGCGGCACGACGCCGGAATCCGGATCACCGCGCCGCAGTGCCACCAGGAATTCGCTGACGTCGTCCTCGCAGACCTTGGCCAGGTCGTCGATGTCCCGCAGTGTGAGGTGCTCGAAGTAGCGGCGCAGGTCGCGGCGATAGGAACTCAAGGTATTGGCCGCCACGCCTCGTTCGATCGTCAGATGATCGAGGTAGCCCTGTAGCTGGGTCTCCAACGGCGCCGCCAGTGTCGTCATGTGTTGGCCTGTCGGGCCGCGAACGCCGTCGACTTGTCCACCCACGGCGCGTCCACCGGCCGCGGTTGCGCGACGCCTTCCCTGACTGCGTTTGCGGCTAAAATCCCAGCTACTGCAATGGAATTGACAACCTCACCGCTGAACACCAGGCGCACCGCCTCAGCCATGGGGTACCACTGCAAGGTCATGTCGGCTTCTTCGTCATGCGCTTCTGGCCGGTCTACCTGCGTCAAACCCGTTGCCAGATAAACCCGCACCGATTCGTCGCTGAAACCGGGTGTGGAGTCCAGATCGACCAACACCTGCCAGGTGTCCGCCTGCAAGCCGGCCTCCTCGCGCAGCTCCCGGGCAGCGGTCAGATGCGGGGCTTCGTCGTTGACGTCGAGCAGTCCGGCGGGCAACTCCCATAGCCGTCGACCGAACGGATGACGATATTGGTAGACCATCGGGATGCGACCATCGTCGTCGATCGCGACGACACCCACCGCGCCGAAATGCTCCACGACCTCGCGCGTGACGAGCTTTCCGCCGGGCATCCGCACTTGGTCCTTGCGCAGCGCGAAAATCTTTCCGGTATGCAAGGTTTCGGACGACGTCGTCTCGAAGGTGTGCTCAGCCACGGGCAACAGGTTCGGGCTCGGACAGCGACTGGTCTACCCCGTCATGTTGCTCACTGCCGTTGGACGGCTGCTCGGGGATCTCCACAGGAAGACGCTCTTCTGCCTTGTAGTCGATGGCCGCCCCGACGAAGCCGACGAACAACGGGTGCGGACGAGTCGGCCGACTCTTCAACTCGGGATGGGCCTGGGTACCGACGACGAACGGATGCATCTCTGGCGGATATTCCACGAACTCCACCAGGTGACCGTCGGGAGACGTCCCGGAAAACCGCAGCCCGCTTTCGGCGATCTGATCCCGGTATGCGTTGTTGACCTCGTAGCGATGGCGATGCCGCTCCGACACCTGCGTTGCCTGATACGCCTGGGCCACAACGGAACCCGCCTCGAGCACCGCGGGATAGGATCCCAGCCGCATCGTGCCGCCCAAATCGGCCTCGCCGGCGACGATGTTTTGCTGATCGGCCATCGTTGAGATCACCGGGTCTGGTGTCGCCGGATCGAACTCCGCCGAATTGGCCTGTGTCAGGCCGACGGAACGAGCCGCCTCGATCACGATGCACTGCAAGCCCAGACACAGCCCCAACACCGGCAGACCCCTGGACCGTGCGTATCTAATAGCGCCGATCTTGCCCTCGATGCCGCGGATGCCGAACCCGCCGGGAATCAGCACGCCGTGGACATCGTCGAGCAACGCAGCGGCACCGCTTGTCGATTCGCAGTCGTCGGAACCGACCCAGCGGATTTCGACCTTTGCCTTGTGTTTGAATCCGGCCGCGCGCAGCGCCTCGACGACCGACAGATAAGCATCCGACAAGTCGACATACTTGCCGACCAATGCGATTCGGACCGTTTCTTGTGGATCGTGCACCCGGCGCAGCAAGTCATCCCACTCGGTCCAGTCGACGTCGCGGAACGGCAAGTTGAGCCGGCGCACCACATAGGCGTCGAGCTCCTCGCGATGCAGCACCTTCGGGATGTCATATATCGACGGCGCGTCAGGGGTGGAGATGACGCCGTCGATGTCGACGTCACACATCAGCGCGATCTTGTTCTTCAGAGGCTCGGGAACATCCCGGTCGCAACGCAGGATCAGCGCATCCGGGGTGATACCGATGCTGCGCAGCGCCGCCACCGAGTGCTGCGTCGGTTTGGTTTTCAATTCGCCCGACGGCGCCAGATACGGGATAAGCGACACGTGCAGGAAGAAGACGTTCTCCCGGCCGAGATCATGACGAACTTGCCGGGCCGCCTCGAGAAAGGGCTGCGACTCGATATCGCCTACCGTGCCGCCGATTTCGGTGATGACGACATCCGGGCGGTTCCCGTCGGCGTCCGGCTTGGCCATCGCCAGGATGCGGCTCTTGATCTCGTCGGTGATATGTGGGATCACCTGGACCGTGTCACCCAGATACTCGCCGCGGCGTTCCTTGGCGATTACTGTCGAATACACCTGTCCGGTGGTGACATTCGCCGAACCGGAAAGGTCGCGGTCAAGGAAGCGCTCGTAGTGGCCGACATCCAGGTCGGTCTCGGCGCCGTCCTCGGTGACGAACACCTCGCCGTGCTGAAACGGGTTCATGGTGCCGGGATCGACGTTGAGGTAGGGGTCGAGCTTCTGCATCGTCACCTGCAGCCCGCGCGCGGTCAGCAGCTGCCCCAGGCTACTGGCGGTCAGTCCCTTGCCCAGAGACGAAGCCACGCCACCGCTGACGAAGAGATGCTTAGTGGCGGTCTGCGGATGCTTGCGCAATGTAGCGACCTCCGTGAATACCGCGCAGGGCTGGGGCCTGCCGACCCACGGAAATCCACCCTAACATCAGCGTCGCCGCCTCGTCGCTGACACGCCCGGAGGACGGGCTAGTACGGCTTCAACGGATGGCGAGTGTGGGATTGAAGCACGCATTTCGGCGTGAACCGTGACGCAAGCCCACATTCGGCAGGGTCCTGCGTCGGCGTCCGGCTACTAGCTGGTTGTGAGGTCGGTGGCGCCGCGGCCTGTGCCGTACTGACCGGTGTGGCCACCGTTGACCAGGTCGGCCACCCCCAGCACCGTGGTGATCCGCCCGGACTCGGCGTTCACGTCGTCGACGGTGCTGATCGCCGACGTCACCGCGGCATCGGCACGGGCCACCGCGACGGCCGCCGTTCCGCCCGATGAGCCGTCGCGTCCAGCCAGCAGCACACCAGAGCCGTGCGGCGCGAGCGCAGCGCCGAACCTGGCCACACTGACACCCTGATTTCCGGCGTCGTCGCCGAGGCCACCGCCGGTGATGATCGCCGCGGCGTTCGCCGCGCCGATGTGCTGGTTCCCGTAGCCGATAAAGCCGGTATCACGCAGCGCCGCCAGCACGGTATCGCGCTGCCCGTCGTCGACGGTCGGGACGGCCGGGTCGCGGTTGATCAGCAGCGCGATACCCAGCAGGTCGCCGGCCTGCGAGCCCTGGTCGACGAGTTTGGTGCTCAGCTGGGCGCCGGCGGGCAGGATCGATGAGTTGACGACGGATCGCAGTTTCTCCGCCGAGTTGGCGTCGACGAACTCCTGCGTCAATGACACCGTGCCGGTCACCGCGCCGCCGGCTTGCCCGATGATCCTCGACACCGCATCGACATCGTCATTGTTCGCGTCGGGCGCGCGAAAAATCACCACCGACTTGCCATTCAACGCGTCATGCACCATCCGGCCTGCCATCTGGGTATCGAAAGCATCTGCAGCGCTGATCTTTTCGTTCAACGCCTTCTTCTGGTCGTTGAGCGTGTTGATCTGGCCGTGCAGATTCTTGGATTCGTCACGCAATCCAGACACCCACGTGTTCGACAAGAAACCCGAGCCCAGCACGACACCGACCGCCAGGGCAAGGAATACGGCGGCCAATGAAATTGCGTGCTGGCGTAGCGATATCACGTCTTCACCTGTCCTAGTGGACCCAGTGCTGCACCCAGAGATAGAAATGGTTCCAGTAGTTGGCGGCCCAGTGCAGCACGAGGCCGTCGGTGCGCGACACCCACAGCGCAACGATGACCGTGATCAGCATCGTCATAATCAACAATGCGATCGCACCGGCGGAAATTCGATTGTGGTACAAGGTCGCAACCGCCTTGGCATCCACCACCTTCTCCCCCACCCGCAGCCGGGTGAGGAAGGTCGACGGGTTGCTCTGCTGACGCGACCGGTCGAAGAAGGTCTCGATGTTGGCGCTGTGTCCGGCAGTTACCAGCAAAGCCGCGCCGTGGTGGTCGGCCAGCAGCAGCGCCAGATCGGTGGGCGAACCCGCCGCGGGGAACGTCATCGCGCCGACACCCAGATCCTGGATGCGCTCCAGCCCCGGTGCATGACCGTCAGCGTCGGCGGGCAAGACCACCTGAGCGCCGCACTTGAGCACTTCGGTGCTCAGCTCGTTGGGATCTCCGACGATGAGCTGCGGGCGATATCCCGCCTTGCGCAGCACTTCGGCGCCAGTGCCCACTCCGATCAGAACAGGTTGGTACTCCTTGATGAACGGTTTGAGCCGCTTGAGGTCGTCGGCGGCGTGATCCTCGTCGGCGACCACCACGACATGACGGCGACGGAGGTCGACGTCGACGTCGGGTATGCCGATCCCGTCGATCAACAGCGGGCTTTCGCTACGGATGAACTCGATTGTGTTGCCCGCGAACGCCTCCAGGTGGGCCACCAATCCGGTCTTGGCCTCTTGCATCAGTTCGGCGATTTCCTGGTCGCTGCGCTCGGTGCCTCGGACCAAGCGGCGGTCGCCGGAGTACACCCCTCCGTTGAACAATCGGACCTTGGCGCCGTCCTTGATCTTCTTGAAGACCTCAGGCCCCGTCTCGTCGATCAGGGTAACGCCGTTGGCCACCAGCACTTCCGGACCCAGGTTGGGATACCGCCCCGACACCGAAGGGGATGCGTTGACCACGGCGGCGATCTCGGCGTCGACCAGCGCATCGGCGGTGATCCGATCCAGGTCGAGCACATCGAGGACCACGATGTCGCCGGGGCAAACCCGACGCAGCAGTCGGTCGATGTCGCGGTCGACCCGGGCCGTGCCGACGACACCCGGCCGCTGGCCGCCAGAACGAGACAGGAGCGCTGTCATCCTCGTGGTCACACTCATGGAGGCGATTCTGTCGGTGAAGGTAAGCCCGACCGGGGAGGCGCGCCGTAACAACAGCCTCAGAAGTTATATCTTGTCACACCTGTCACACAATTGATTGCCGTTACGAGGTCGCAATCCGATCACAGTCTGCGGCCTCGAGCAGCTCCCGCGCATGGGCGCGCGCCGTATCAGACTCACCGAGCCCGGCCAGCATCCTGGCCAACTCGACAACCCGGTCGTCGCCGTCGAGCCGCCGCACTCCGCTGGCGCCGTTCTTTCCCGTGTTGTCAACCATGAGGTGGACATCGGCGTAGGCCGCGACCTGTGGCAGATGTGTGACAACGATGACTTGACGGTTGCGCGCCAACCGCGCCAGGCGCCGCCCGATCTGCACGGCCGCCCGGCCGCCCACGCCGGCATCGACCTCGTCGAACACCATCGTGGTGCCCGCCATCGACGCGGCCAGCACCACTTCCAGGGCCAGCATCACCCGCGACAGCTCGCCGCCGGACGCGCTTTTCGACAGTGGCAGCACCGTGGTGTCGCGATGCGCAGTGAAGCCGAACTCGACCTGGTCGACAC
>NZ_JBATXN010000118.1:0-4190 GCF_049673265.1 Mycobacterium sp.
CCTTTGGAGTGGTCGGGCTGATCTTCCCGTGGAACGGCCCGATCTTCAATGCGAGCGCAAAGCTGGCGCCGGCGCTCGCCGCAGGCTGCAGCATGCTTGTGAAACCCGCTGAAGAGACCCCACTTTCGGCCCTTCTGCTCGACAGGTTGGTGCACGAGGCGGGCGTACCGGACGGTGTCGTCAACCTGCTGACCGGCTACGGCCACACCGCAGGCGCCGCGATCACCGCGCACGCGGGAGTCGAGAAAGTCGCTTTCACCGGGTCGACCGAGGTCGGCAAGGAGATCGTGCGGGCATCCGCCGGCAACCTGAAGAAGGTGATGCTCGAACTTGGTGGGAAGTCGCCGGTGCTGATCTTCGACGACGCCGATATGGACAAGTGCATTTTGATGGCGTCGCTGGGCATCTTCGTGCACTCCGGCCAGGGCTGCGTGTGCGGGTCGCGGATCTTCGTGCAGCGCGGCGTGTACGACCAAGTCGTGGAAGGCATTGCGCTGATGGCGAATACGTTCAAGCTGGGCGCGCCCAGCGAGGAGGGCTGCGTCAGCGGCCCACTGATCAGCCAGAAGCAGCTGACTCGCGTGATGGGCTTCATCGACGAGGGCCGCAGCGACGGCGTTGACGTGGTCACCGGCGGCTACCGCCTGGACCGCAAGGGGTACTTCGTGCACCCCACGGTGCTGACCAACGTCGATCCCCGGATGCGGCTGTATCAGCAGGAGATCTTCGGCCCGGTGGTCAGCATCCTGCCGTTCGACGACGAGGACGAGGCCGTGGCGATGGCCAACGACACCACCTACGGCCTGGCGGCCACCGCCTGGACGGAAAACGTCGGCCGCGCCCACCGGATCGTCAAGCGGCTACAGGCGGGCAGCGTTCAGGTGAACTGCCAGTTGGTGTTTGACCACGACGTGCCGTTCGGCGGCTACAAGCAGTCCGGCTGGGGCCACGAGTTCGGCCGGGAGGGCATCGAGGCCTACTTGAAGACGAAGTCGGTCTGGGCGCAGCTGTAAAACACGTATCGTCGGCGCATGGCGAATAACCTCGAAGCGCGGCTCAATTCGTACTATCCGGTTGCCCTCACGGTCTTCCGGGTGGTGTTCGGTCTGCTGTTCTTGTGCGACGGTCTGTCCAAGTTGATCGGCTGGCCGGCGCCTTTCACCGCGCCGGTCGGCCATTGGCCCGACTACTACGCGGGCTGGATCGAAACGATCACCGGCGCACTGATTGCCGTCGGTCTATTCACCCGCGAAGCCGCCTTCCTGGCATGCGGCGAGATGGCGGTCGCCTACTTCACCGCGCATCTGCCGCACGGCTTCTTCCCGATCAACAATCACGGCGAGGCCGCGGTGATGTACTGCTTTGCCTTCTTCCTGCTGATCTTCACCGGCGGCGGCGTCTACGCACTCGATGCCCGGCGCGGACGCTGGCGGTCGAGGGTTGCGCCGCGGCGAAGGTTCAGCGGACCGTCGCGAAGAACTTTCGGACGTCGTCGATGAACAAATCCGGCTGCTCGAACGCCGCGAAGTGCCCACCGCGCGGCATCGTCGTCCAGTGGGTGATGTTGTAGGCGGCCTCACACCAGCGTCGCGGGGTACGCAGAATTTCCTTGGGAAAAGAGGCGACGCCGGTGGGCAGTTCGACGCGGCCGTCGGTGATGAAGCTGTTGAAGCTTTCCCAGTACAGCCGCGCTGAGGATGCAGCGCTGTCGGTGGTCCAATACAGCATCACGTTGTCGAGGAGTTCGTCGCGGCTGATTGCGTTTTCGGGATGCCCGTCGCAGTCCGTCCACGCCCAGAACTTCTCGACGATCCAGGCTAATTGTCCCACCGGCGAGTCGGCGAGTCCGTAACCGAGGGTCTGCGGACGAGTGGATTGCTGCTTGGAATATCCAGTTCCCCATTTGCTGTGCTGAGCGTATGCCGCCAGCGCTTGTTGCTCGTCGTCGGTGAGATCGCCGCCGGACTCCGCCGCGGGCCTGGCGATCGGCATGTTCAGGTGGATTCCCACGCAGTGGCCACGGTTGCGGCCGATCTGCGTCGTGACCGCCGCTCCCCAGTCACCACCTTGCGCGCCGTAGCGGTGGTAGCCGAGGCGCCCCATCAGCGTCTCCCACGCCTGGGCGATCCGCTCGACACCCCATCCGGTCGCTGACGGCTTGCCGGAGAACCCGTATCCCGGAAGAGACGGGCAGACCACGTGGAATGCGTCCTGGCGACGTCCGGACGCCGGATTGACCAGCGGCTCGATCACCTTGTGAAATTCCACGATCGAGCCGGGCCAGCCGTGGGTGATCAGTAGCGGAAAAGCGTCTGCATGCGGCGATCGCTGGTGAATGAAATGGATGTCCAGACCGTCGATTTCGGTGGTGAACTGATCGAAGCGGTTCAACGCTGCTTCGCGGGACCGCCAGTCGTAACCGGCAGCCCAATACGCCGCCAGCTCGCGGGTGTAGGCCAACGGGATGCCCTGGGTCCAGTCGTCGACACACTCGGCTTCCGGCCAACGGGTGTGCGCCAACCGGCGCTGCAGATCATCGAGAACGTCGGACGGGATATCGATGCGGAACGGCGTGGGTTCAGGCATAGCGTGCATTGTGCAGGCGGAGATAACCGCCGCACCTGTTGCCCCCCGAATCAGCTGGACGCCGTGGGCGTCACAGAATGCGCCGAGGCGACCTGCCCATGTAGTAGCCGGCCGGGAAGGACATCTCGATCACTCGAAGCTGGTCGTTGGCATGCGACTCGAGCTCGAGGACCACACAACTCTCGTCGAAGGCTTTCGACTCGAGGACTGTGTAATGCTGGCCGCCACCGTGGACGTCGGTTATCGGGTCACCTGAGCGCAATGCCTCTACAGGCACTAATTCGGGGTTTCCGGGTTCCTCCACCCTAAACACGTTATGCCAATCGGCCGGGCGACGGAACGATTTTCTTACCGCAAGGCGCGTCACCGGTCGAGTGCAAGGTCCTTGCGGAACCTTTTCATGCCGTCGACTTTGTCGGACAGGCTGGCTTCCGGCCCGGTGTAGAACATCCATGGCATGGTCAGGATGCCGGTGATCCCGGCATGCTCGGCGCGCTGGTAGTCGGCGATGGTGAGGGCATCTGTCAACGGTGTGAGGATGGTGAAATCGTCCATGCCCAAACCGTTTTCGGCCCGTAGCTCACGCAATCGGGCTGCAGCGGCGATGGCACGGTCGGTCTTGATCAGGTCGCCGATCCAACCATCGTGGCGGGCCGCGCGGCGCAGCGCGGTCTCGCTGAGACCACCGACGTAGACCGGTATCCGCGGCGGCGTGGGTTCCATCTCCAACCGGGGCGTTTGGTAGAAGTCGCCGTCGAAATCGGCCCAGCCCGCCGACCACAGCGTCCGCATCAGTTCGAGCATCTCGTCGGTGCGTTTGCCGCGGTCAGTGAAGGGCTGCTCCATCAAGGCGAACTCGTCGGCACACCAGCCGACGCCAACACCGAGCTCAACCCGCCCGTCGGCCAGGTATGCCGCAGTTCCGATGGCCTTGGCCGCCGAATAGGGGTTGCGCATGGCCGGGATGTAGACCGTGGTGACGAACTTGAGTCGCGTCGTAACCTGGGCAAGCGCACCGACCAAGACCCACGGGTCAGGCCACTCAGTGAAGGGTTGCCAGCGCCGCTGGCCGTCCTTGGTGTAGGGATACGGGGTGCTCAAGGTTTCCAAGTTGACGATGTGGTCGGGAATCCCGATGCCGTCATAGCCGAGGTCGTCTGCGGCCTTGGCGACCTCCACGATCTCGCGGGTATTCAGGTATGCGCTGCTGATGTAGAACTTCATCCGGCGTCTCGCGCCCATGCCGGCTTGATGAAGATCCCTTCCGCTTCAACGGTGATTCCTTCGGCATCCGAAAGATGGCCGGATACAAAGGATTTGACACCTTCGGTGCGCTCAACGGCGGCATCGGCGCGCAGCCTGCCCAACGGGGTCCCGCGCACGAATCGCACCGTGAGGGTTCCGGTGAACAACGGTTTCGTCAGGCCCTCGCTAGCGGCCTCGCCGAGGACATGATCGAGGACCAGGGCGCACACTCCCCCGTGCACCAGGCCGGGTGGCCCCTCGTAGGCCGTGTTGAGGGTGAACTCGCTCCAGCAGCGGGTGCCATCGTCGTCATGGTGGATCGTCAGTGGCGGCGCGATCGGGTTGCGCAGGCCGATCAC
>NZ_JBATXN010000119.1:0-6231 GCF_049673265.1 Mycobacterium sp.
GAGCTGACCGGACCCGACGGCGCACATCACGAAAACGCCGAGGCGGCCGCGAGTATCCCGGTGCTCGAGAAGGCCGCCGCCGAGCTCGCCGACCAAATCGGCGGCATCCCGGGTGTCGTGGTGGAGCACAAGCGCTTTGGCGTTGCCGTGCACTACCGCAATGCCGAGCGTGACCGGGTCGGTGAGGTTGCCGCAGCGGTGCGAAGCGCCGGCCAGCGTACCGTGCTTCGCGTCACCACGGGTCGCGAAGTCATCGAGCTACGTCCAGATGTCGACTGGGACAAGGGCAAGACGCTGCGTTGGGTGCTCGACCACATCCGCGACGACGAAGCGCCGGGTCCGTTCTTACCGATTTACCTCGGCGACGACATCACCGACGAGGACGCGTTCGACGCAGTCGC
Source organism: Mycobacterium sp. (assembly GCF_049673265.1). Classification (GTDB taxonomy): domain Bacteria; phylum Actinomycetota; class Actinomycetes; order Mycobacteriales; family Mycobacteriaceae; genus Mycobacterium. The sequence goes on from NZ_JBATXN010000119.1 coordinate 402, forward strand.
CGATGACGGTATCCCAATCGTGGTGCGGCACAGCGACGACGGTGATCGCGCCACCGCGGCCACCTACGCGCTCGATAATCCGAATCGGACCCGTGAATTCACCGAGCGGCTGGCGCGTCAGCTCGCTCGCTGACTCCAATTTTGTGCAGTGCCTCAGCGGTTTCCGCGTCGGCGGGATAGAACGACTCGATCGCCACTTCGGCGACCGTGACATCCAGCGGCGCGCCGACGACGGCGGTCATGCTGAAAAAAGCCAACTCTCGGTCGGCGTGACGAATGCGCAGTGGCACAGCGACGTCGGTGAGGCCGGGCCGCTCGGCCAGGCCCCCGGGGTAGGCCGACAACTCGGCGTGCAGTTCGGCCAGCCGCGGGTCTCGTGTGCTCTGCACCTGGCGGTGCAGCCGCTCGAGGATATGCGCCCGCCACTCGGACAAATTGGCGATCCGAGGCGCCATGCCGTCCGGGTGCAGCGACACCCGCAACGCGTTTAGCGGTGGCGTGAGCAGTGCGGGGTCGCATCCTTCGGTGAGCACCGCGACGGCCGCGTTGCCGTCGAGTATTTCCCACCACCGGTTGATGACCAATGCCGGATACGGCTCGTGTCCGGTGAGGATCTGACGCAATGCCGCGCGCAGCCGGTTCAGTTCGGGCTCATCGAGTGAATGTTCGGGATAGGCGGGCGCATAACCGCCGGCCAGTAGCAGCGCATTGCGCTCACGCAGCGGCACGTCGAGTTGCTCGCTGAGCCGCAGGATCATCCCGGATGTCGGGCGCGACCGGCCGGTCTCCACAAAGCTCAGATGCCGGGCCGAGATATCCGCCTGAATCGACAAGTCGAGCTGGCTTATTCGCCGCCGTTCGCGCCATTCACGCAGCAGCTGACCGACTGGAGGTATTGCCGAGGCCCGCTGGGCCAGAGTCGTCACGGCGACGATGTTAGTTACGTCGGGTCACCGTCACGATTACCTGAGGGGTAATCGGCGGCACGCCCTACAGGAAGCGGGCGGCATCCAAGGAAGACCCTAGGACTTGTCCTTGTCTTCGTCCTTGTCCTTGTCCTTGTCTTCGTCCTTGTCTTCGTCGTCGTCCTTGCTTTCGTGCTTGCCCTTGCCTTCGTCTTTGTCTTCGTCCTTGTCGGAGTCCTTGCCTTCGTCCTTGCCGTCGCCCTTGTCTTTTCCGGCCGCGAGCTCAAGGGTCGCCCAATGACTCGGGGAGAGGAAGACCGACCACTGTCCGGCCTCTTTCCCCAACTTGAGGACCCCGTCTTCGACTTCCCACTTGGTGTCGTCGTCGTAATCGGTTTCGTGCCCGTCGCTGTAGGTGAGTTTGAATGCCATGACCGCAGAATGCCGCGATGACAGTCCCGTTAAACCTCGGTGTATTCCACCGCGCCGTCTTCGAGCACCAGCCGCGCCGCCCCATCTCCAGCGCCGTTCGGCGCTGAGGCTTCCGTGCGGAACACCGCCTTGCCGGGTTCGGTGCGCCAAATCAAGGTGGTTAGCGTCTCGCCGGGAAAGACGGGTTTGGTGAACCGAGCATCGATCGAGGTGACGGCGCTGGCGTCGCCGTTGCCGAGTTCGGCGACCAACGCCCGGCAGGAGAACCCGTAGGTGCACAGCCCGTGCATGATCGGCTTGGGGAATCCGGCCAACTCTTTGGCGAACCACGGGTCGCTGTGCAGCGGATTGCGGTCACCGGAGAGCCGATAGATCAGCGGCTGATCCTCCCGGGTGGGCAAGGCAACCCGAGCGTCGGGCTCGCGGTCGGGGATTTCCGGTGCGACGGGTCGCTGACCCGGCTCTCCCCCGAAGCCGCCCTCGCCGCGGATCACCAGCGTAGTGAGGGTTTCGGCGACCAGCGTCCCGGTGTCAGGATCGGTGCCGCGGCCGCGCAACATCAGGATCGCGTTCTTGCCCTCGCCCTTGTCCTGGATGTCCGCCACCTCAGTGACCACCGACAGCTTGCCCGCCGCCGGCAGCGGCGCGTGCAGTCGGATGCCCTGCGAACCGTGCAACAGCATCGCCCAGTTGAACGATCCGACCTTCCCGGCCGCGCCGAACGCCGGGCAACAGATCACCGCATAAGTCGGCAGCACCTGCTGATCGATGCCATGGCTGTTCTCCGTGGTGAACGACAAATCCTCGGTTCCGGCACCGACACCCAGCGCGTAGAGCAAGGTCTCGCGGTCGGTCCATTCGAACAGCATCGGCTCGGTTGTTGCGCCAACGGCCTTTGGGTCGATCGCCATGCGGGTTTCCTTTCCATCAGATTCGATCCGGCCAGCCATGGCGAACCTATGCAAACCCACCACACCGAAGCCGTCGACAAGGCAGGCTATCGCCATGCGCAACCGCAACGTGATCAGCAAGGCTGCTGCAGCACTAGTCGCGCTCCTGGTGACGATAACCATCGCCGCCTGTTCCGGAGGCCCGCACGTACGCAGCATCACGCTGACCTTCATCCGGCATGCCGAGTCCGAGGCGAACGCCCAACACGTCATCAACACCGACGTTCCCGGTCCAAGTCTGACCGAGAACGGCCAGGCAGAAGCCGAACAGCTGGCCCATCAGCTGTCCCGCAACAACTTCGACGCCATTTATGCGTCCACAATGGTCCGTACCCAGGAGACCGCGGCACCGCTGGCCCACGCACTCGGCAAGCAGGTGCAACAACTTCCCGGCCTGAACGAAATCAACGCCGGCTGGTACAACAACACCCCGAAGAGGGCCGACTTGTCGGCGAAGAGCTGTTGGCCCCTGGATTTTGACCAGCAACATCGTCACCCTTGTGAACCGTATCTGCTCGCGCCGGCGGATTGGCTCAACGGCGACCTCAAGGACGCCGTCCCCGGCTCGGTCAGCGGCCGTCAATTCAACGACCAGTTCAGTGCCGCCGTCCAGCAGATCTACGACGACGCCCAGCACCGCGGTACGAGCAAACCGGTGGCGTTCTCGCATGCCGAGTCGATCATGTACTGGACCTTGTTGAACGTCAAAAACCCCAAGGACAGCCTGGTGAACAGCAATTCCTTGCCGAACTTGGGCCGCGTGGTGGTGACCGGCAGCCCGTCGACGGGGTGGACGCTGGTCGAATGGAACGGCGTCCGCGACTTCAGCTACTAGCCCTAGGCTGTGCCGAGTGTGGGGTTGACGCACGCTTTCGGCTGAGAATGCGTGCATCAACCCCACGCTCGTGGGCCACAGTGACCGCAAAGCCCCAACCCGGGGCGGTACGGTACTGGACAGTACTGCCCTCGCGGTTCTATCGTAAGCGCTGTGACTCGAGTTGCCCCCCGGGCCGCGGCGCCGTCCCCGTGGTCGCCGCGGGAGACGGAGTTGCTCGCGGTGACGTTGCAACTCCTGCAAGAGCACGGGTATGACCGGTTGACGGTGGACGCCGTGGCGGCGAAGGCCCGCGCCAGCAAGGCCACCGTGTACAGGCGCTGGCCGTCGAAGGCCGAATTGGTGCTGGCCGCGTTCATCGAGGGCGTCCGACAGGTGGCCGTCCCGCCCGACACCGGCGCGCTGCGCGGCGATCTGCTGCATCTCGGAGAGAAGGTCTGCGAACAGGGTCGGCAGCATGCGGGCACCATTCGCGCCGTGCTCGTCGAGGTGGCGCGCAATCCCGAACTCAACAACGTGATTCAGCAACAGTTTATCGAGCAGCGGAAGGCCTTGATGGATCACATCCTTGCGCAGGCCGCTGACCGCGGTGAGATCGACCAAGCCGCCATCAACGATGAACTCTGGGATCTGCTGCCGCACTATCTGATCTTCCGGTCGATCTTTCCCGGCCGGCCGCCGACACAGCAGACCGTGCAAGCTCTCGTCGACGACGTCATGATCCCCAGCCTCACCCGGCCCACCGAGTAAGCGCCTGACTGCGAATGTGTACGCTCACGTCTCTTGTGCCGTCCGGTCCGGCACCGTACTGTCTTAGCTGTCCATCCGCCCTTCAAGCACCGGCAATGTGGCCAAGCAATCGTGCGACCGGATATCGAAAGGTCAACGGGTGAAAGCGATTTCACTAAGCAGCTTGGTCAAGCGATGGTGGATGGCGCTGGTTGCCGTTGTCATCGTCGCGGCCGCCGGCTTCGGCGTGTACCGACTGCACGGCATCTTCGGCTCTCATCACAACAGTTCAACCGCCGAGGGCATCTCGAATGAGATCGTCCCGTTCAACCCGAAGAACGTGGTCCTCGAAGTCTTCGGCGCACCCGGAGCCGTGGCGACCATCAACTATCTGGACGTCAACGCGCAGCCACAACAAGTCCTAGACACTCCCCTGCCGTGGTCGTTCACGATCACGAGCACAGAGCCGGCAATCGTCGGCAACGTTGTCGCACAAGGTAATGGCAATACCATCGGCTGCCGAATCAAGGTCAACGGCGTCGTCAAGGACGAAAGGACCGTCAACGCAGTGAACGCCTATACCTTCTGCCTGGACAAATCCGGATGAGCAACCGTCACCTTCGGCGCCCCGCCGTGCCGCAGACCGTCCGCCGACTTGCGGTGCCGATTCTGCTGCTGTGGGTTGTGCTGACCGCGCTCACGAATTCCACTGTCCCGCAACTTGAGGAGGTCGGACGGGTACATAACGTTGCGCAGAGCTCGCCCGACGCGCCGTCACTTCAGGCGACGAAACACATCGGGAAAGTGTTCCACGAGTTCGACACTGACAGCACGGCGATGGTCGTCTTAGAAGGCGACAAGCCGTTGGGCGCCGATGCCCATCGGTACTACGACACCATGATTGGCAAGGTCGAACAGGACAAGAAGCACGTCGAGCATGTCCAAGACTTCTGGGGCGACACCCTGACGGCGGCCGGATCCCAAAGCGCCGACGGCAAGGCCGCATACGTGCAGGTTGATCTTGCCGGCGATTCGGGCTCGGCGCTGGCCAACGAATCCGTCGACGCCGTCCGCAAAATTGTCGATAACGTCCAGGCTCCGAGGGGCGTCAAGGCCTACGTCACCGGTGCGGCACCGCTCATCGCGGATCAGTTCGAAGTGGGCAGTCAGGGTACCGCGAAGGTCACCTTGATAACCGTCTTCGTGATCATGCTGATGCTGCTGTTCGTCTACCGCTCGGTTCGCACGACGCTCCTCGTGCTGCTCACTGTCCTGATCGAGATGGCTGCGGCCCGCGGAATCGTCGCGGTTATGGCCTACAACGGGATCATTGAACTCTCGACGTACTCGACTAATCTGCTCACGCTATTGGTCATCGCCGCCGGAACCGACTACGCGATATTTTTCGTCGGCCGATATCAAGAAGCGCGCGGTTTCGGGGAGGACCGGGAAACGGCCTACTACACGATGTATCGCGGCACCGCACACATTGTGCTGGGGTCGGGTCTGACCGTTGCCGGTGCGGTATTTTGCCTCGCCTTCACCCGGCTGCCCTACTTTCAAAGCCTGGGTATTCCTGCCGGGCTAGGCATTCTCGTTGCGCTGGCGGCCTCACTGACCCTTGCACCAGCCATGATTACCATAGGCAGCCACTTCGGGCTGTTAGATCCCAAGCGCGCGTTGAGAACCCAGGGCTGGCGGCGGATCGGCACAGCCATTGTTCGCTGGCCGGGTCCGATATTCGTAGTAGCGGCCGCGATCGCACTTATCGGCCTGCTCGCCTTGCCCGGATACAAGACAAGCTATGACGTTCGCCCCTACATGCCGGACCGTGCACCGTCCAAAGTCGGCTACGCGGCTGCCGAGCGGCACTTCTCACGGGCCCGCTTAGAGCCCGAATTGCTGATGATCGAGGCGGATCACGATCTGCGCAATCCCGCGGACATGCTGATCTTGGAGCGAGTGGCCAAAGCCGTGTT
>NZ_JBATXN010000120.1:0-3864 GCF_049673265.1 Mycobacterium sp.
GGCGCAGGCCGTTACCCGTATAAGCAACAAATGGCTTGTCCGATCGCCTAATGATTTGTGCGCCGATCGGGCCGGCTAGATCATGTCGTTGCGGGTCAACCACCGCATTACCGGCCAGCCGACGAACACCGGTAGCCAGCAGGTGAGCACGCGATAGAGCAGTACCGACGGCACACCGACAGCCGTGGGTACGCCGAAGGCGGCGAGCCCACCGATCAGTGCTGCTTCGACGGCGCCGACGCCGCCGGGGGTGGGGGTGGCCGAGGCGAGGGTTCCGCCGACCATCGTCACCACGGTGACGGTGACGAACGTCGTGTGGCCGCCGAAGGCTTCGACGCTGGCCCACAGTGCCATCGCCGCACCGAGAGTCGTTCCGGCACAACCGAGCAGGATCAACCCCAGCCGCTTCGGTTCGTGGGCGAGTGCGACGAGGTCGGTAGTGACCTCCTTGAGCTTGGGGCGCACGTCGGTCGCCAGCCAACGGCGCAACCGAGGCACAAACAGAAATGTCCCGACGATGCCCAGCGCCACGCCCGCGATCAGGTACAGCATGGTGGCCTTCGGGACGAAGTGCTTGAGGTCGGTTCCCGCACCCGCGGCGGCGCTGAAGAAGATCAGCAGCGTGACGTGGACGATTACCTGCACCGACTGCTGCAGTGCCACCGCCGTGGTGGCTCGCACCGTGCTCATTCCGCCCTTCTGCAACAACCGCACGCTGAGCGCGAGCCCACCGACGCCCGCCGGGGTGGTGGTTGCGGCAAAAGTGTTGGCCACCTGCGTGATTAAGATTTTCCAGTAGGCCACTGCACTACTGGCGCAGGCCCACAATGTGCCCGCAGCCCCGACATACGTCGAGGCCGAGATGACCAGCCCGAACAGCGCCCACCAATAGTTCGCTTTGCCCAGCTCGTTGAAAAACGTCGGCACGGTGCTGATGAACGGATAGGCGACGTAGACCAGCGCGACAAGCAGCACCAGCTGGATGAGCTGGCTGCGGGTGAACCGGGTGATCGTCTCGGCTTGGATCTTGTCGGTGTGAGTTTGGCGCATCACCGCGGCGCGGCTTCGGGAGATGACGGCACCCGGATCGTTGACGGAGTTCCGAATACGTTTCGGCACAGCCGCTTTCGTGAGTCTGCGCGACGCGTTCAGCACGGTGTCTTTGCCCAACGCGTCGATCGCCGCGTTGACCGCGGATTCGGCGCCGTAGAGTGCTGACGTCGTCACCAGCAGCTGGGCGATGTCGGATTGGAGTTGGTTGTCGGTCGCCCCGTATTCGGCGCTGCCGAACCCGCCGAACAGCACGGTGCCGTCGTTGACGGTGATCACCTCGTCGCGCAGATCGCCGTGCGAGATCTGGTGGTCCTGCAGCTTTCGCAGCGATTCCCACACCCGGGCCACCGGCGTCGACGAGCAGCACTGCTTGAGCGACACTCCGCGAATGGGCTTGTGCGCGTACACCGTCCAGCCCCGCTCCAGCGCGCCGACGGTGATCGTCGACGTGTTGGCCACCCCCAGATCACCGATGGCAATCGCCACCAGCGCGCGATGCTCGACGGCGCGGCGCATGGACGCCTGAAACGGCGCGGCCTCGCTGCGCCGCAGCCGCAGCTTGCCCCACAGCTGGCGCAGCGCGCCGCCGCTGCTTTGATGCGGGCCGTACAACTCGATGACCGCGTCGGCGTCTCGACCGTCCGATGTGGCCGAAAGCGTCAGCGGCCCGGCACCGGCGGGCCGGACCACCGTCAACCCGGACACCACGAGCCCGCGTTTGGTCAGTGCGCGCACCGCGCCATCCAGCGGCACCTCGAGCGCGGGAGTGCCGCTGACCAGGACCACCAGCGCCCCGACGAACCAGCCCACCGACAGGCCCAGCATTGCGCGGGCCGGCACGACGGCGCTCACCACGAGGTGGATCGGGATGAACGCCAGCAGCAGCGTCCACCACCAGTGCCGCCAGCGCGCGGGCAGCCACGGGCCCGACACGGTGAGCACCGCGGCGAGCATCCCGATCCAGCGCGGGTCGTCGAGGAATTGGGACAACTCGGTGCGCAGCCGGTCGGACAGGTCGAAGTGCCATTGCCACGCCGCGATGCGCGTGCCGTTGATTGACAGCGCGAGAAAGGCGATGAATGCGGCAGCCGCGTAGGGGAGGAGCAGTTTCCATTGCCGGGAGGCAATCAGCCCGATCAGGATCATGAACGGCAACACCAGGATCGCCAAGCCGTACACCAGGTAGACCACATCGGATTGGGCCGGGGAGAGCACCCCAACAATGCGGGAGATGGATTTCTCCAGCTTGTCCCACCGGGTGCGGGTGACCACCGAGCTGGTGATCACGATCGCCAGGAACGCCGCGGAGAGCACGAGCCGAAGGATGTCGTTGGTGCGACGGGTGGGCCGTTGCAGCAAGCTCCCCGAAACGGTGATCTCGCGCCCGTCGACCTGCATGTTTTAACGATCCCGTCTGTTAGCGGTCCTCGACAACATAACCCGCGCTACCTGGCAGGTTGCGGCTGATCGGGGTGTGTTTGGGGGCCAGCCTTGCTTGTCACAGGAGTCACGCCGAGAGTCGAGTGTCGATGTGCCCGCCTACGAGCGAAAACTCGCCTTCCCGCGTCTTAATAGGGAGGCGCCAACTTGGTGAACATCGGGAAGTGCCGCACATTGGTGGTCAGCAGGGCGGCGTCGACGACGATGGCGGTCGCAGCGATCAGATAGTCGACCGCACCGATGCCGCTGTAACTTTTTCGATACCGACGGGCGAGTTGTCCGGCGACGCGGGCGATATCTTCGGTCACCGCCGCCCAATGCAGGGCAGAGCAGAACTGCTCGAAAGCGGTCAGTTCCCTGTTGCGGATTCCCGCCAAGAGTTCGAATCGGACGAGCTCACTAGCCACCAAGTCGTCGCCCGAGTCACTGAGCGCCGTGAGCAGATCGACGGCCGCGGGCACGCCGCGTAGGTGGTCGATCGCGACACTGGTGTCGATCAGCTTCACGCCAGACCGAGCCGGCTCAAGCGATCGTTGAGGTGGTCACGAGTGGCGTCGACGTACTCGGCGCCGGTGAAGTCCCGTCCGCGCCACGAACCGGCGCTGCGCTTCAGGGCCGCGGTCTGTTCTTCCTTGCTTCGGCTTCCGTAGGCGGTGTGAATTGCCCGACGGATCAGTTCCGACCGGGACGCGCCCGTTGCCCGAGCGACACGGTCCAGGAGCTCGAGCTCCTCAGTGTTCAGCGTGATCTGTGTCCGCATTACATCACATTACATCACGTGATACCTGCCTCGTTTGGTACGGCTTCCGTCGGGTGACGTGCTTCGACTTGTCGGTCGGGTGCGCTAACCTGAAATCGCTTCACGAGATGCCGTCGCCAAGCTCCGACTGGACGGCACGCCAACCCCCCGCTCGTGGGTGGCTCGGATGACGAAGCGGCCGACACCAACCGGTGGCCGGCAAGAGCGCCTCCGATGGCGGAGGCCCCGATGTTTCGGGAGTTAGCAATGTTTGAAAGTCGTCAGCCGACGCGGCACTGCGCGAGCGCATTCGCGAGTTATCCGTGCACATCCCATGTGGCGGGCTGCGCGGTCCCGTGGACGGCAGGTGGCAGTCGTGCCGCGATGAGGATTCGCCTGAGAGGTGGGAAGGTTGCGATGTATCCCGCGCGAAAGACTCTGCATCATCTGCTTCAGGACGACGGGGCCCTGGGTTTGCCAGAGTCAGCGCTGCCGCGGCGAACCTGACAATCATTCGGTCTGACTGCCGCAAACACCCCGGCTTACCTAGCCGATGGTTCAGGAACACGGTCATTGGCTCGGGTCGCGCGCGTGAACCGACCCACGGGTTGTCGAGACCGCAATGCTTAGGA
>NZ_JBATXN010000121.1:0-1785 GCF_049673265.1 Mycobacterium sp.
GGCAGCGTGAACGCCGAGTGCGTCGGTCTGCGCCGGGCGGCGATCACCACCTCCTGCACCCGTGAGGCGCGTAGCGCCTGCAGTGCGTGGTCGGAGATGTCCGTGCGAGCCAGCTCGTCGGGGTCAGCGGTAAGCACGCGGGCAACATCGAGAGCGACGTTGCCGTTGCCGACCACGATGACCCGCTCGTGGCTGAGATCGACTGGAAGCTGGGCGAAATCGGGATGCCCGTTGATCCAGGCCACCAGCTCGGTGGCGGTGCCGGTACCCGCTATGCCCATGCCGTCGATGTCCAAGCGGCGGTCAGTGGGCGCGCCGACGGCGTAGATGACGGCGTGGTGGTGCGCCAGCAGATCGTCGTGGCTCAGGTGCTTGCCGACTTCGACGTTGAGGAAGAACTGGAATTCGCGGCGGCGGGCGATCCGGTCGAAGAGCGCAGTGACCCGTTTGGTGGTCTGGTGGTCCGGGGCCACCCCGGCGCGAACCAACCCGTACGGGGTGGGCAGCTTCTCGAAGACGTTGACCCGCACGCCGTGTTGAGTAAGCAGTTCGTCGGCGGCATACATTGCGGCCGGGCCGGATCCCACGACCGCGACGGTCAGCAGGCTCCGACCATGCCCGTGCACCTGTGGGGCTGGGATCACCGGCGCCAGCTTGGATGTCGGCGGCAGCTTTTGGTCGGCTGGATGGTCTGGGTAATAGGACGCGTTCAGCGGGATGAATGGCTGCTGTCCGAGGGTCAGCCGGGAATCGGGCGCGATAGCGCCCACCGGGCAGGCGCTCACGCAGGCGCCGCAGTCCACGCAGGCCACCGGATCGATGTAGAGCATTTCGGCGGTAGCGAAGCCCGGCTCGTCCGGCGACGGGTGAATGCAGTTCACCGGGCAGGCGTAAACACAGGACCCGTCGCTACAACACGACTGGGTAATAACGTGCGGCATACCGACCTAGTCTTCTAGGCAGCCGGTGCGACGGCCAGATGTTGGCGCTGCGGTTCGCTGCGGTAGCGCGACGGCTTGCCGTTGATCTTGCAAAGCCGCCAGACCAGCTTGGCCAACGGGTTCATCAAACCGGTGTCGTGGCACAGCATCCGGACGTCGCCGAACATGTCACGCAGCATCTGCCGTGCCTCTGGTGAGCGGAAGAAGATATCCTTGCGCACCTCGCGCGGAATGTCGAACTCTTTCCAGAACGCCTTCGGCGGCACGATGATCGCCGAGCACAGGATCCGCATGGTGATAGGCACATACAGCGAAAGCCAGAACCGCTTGCGACGCGGCAGGTCCGGCACCCGTTTACGCAGGTACTCGTGCGCGAACGAGATGTGGCGGGCCTCCTCGGCCACGTGGATAGCCATCACCCGCTCCATGATCGGGTGCAGCTCCTTGCCCTCGCGCAGCACGTTCTTCTGGGTGTGGTCGATGGGCTCTTCGCCGGCCAGGATGCCGAACCAGAACGGGATCGGCAGCGGCCCGGCCGCCAGCGGAATGTACGGCTGAATCCACTTCAGCAGCCGCGGCATGCCGGGAACGTCGGCGCCGATGTGGTTCACCATCTCCTGGAACATCATGGTGTGGTTGCACTCTTCGACCGCTTCGTGCAGGCAGTACCGGTACTCGGGGGATCCGTTGGGCACCCAGAACGCGTACTCCATCAGACCGCGGATCAGGATCGACTCAAAGTGCAGGCCTGTCTTGGCGACGTTCGCCTGACGCCACATGCCGATCTGGATCTGGCGTTCATCCGACTGCGCCTGGTACCAGGGGTGCCGGCCCAGCGGGTCGG
>NZ_JBATXN010000122.1:0-2756 GCF_049673265.1 Mycobacterium sp.
CTGCAGCTCAAAGGCGATTTAGCCGTAGTATCGCTCCTACCGCGCTGGCCTGTCGCTGTCGTTGAGTGACCGAGGTCCTGCCAAAACGACATCAAATGGTGATTTTCCTACTGTTAAATGGAGCGCAGTGGGGGATTGTGGGGTATGGTGGCGGAAGTCGAAAGACGGGGAGGTGGCCAGATGTTTCTCGGCACCTACACCCCGAAGCTCGACGACAAAGGGCGGCTCACACTGCCCGCCAAGTTCCGCGACGCGCTGGCAGGAGGGCTAATGGTCACCAAGAGCCAAGACCACAGCCTGGCTGTCTATCCCCGAACGGAATTCGAGCAACTTGCCCGCCGAGCCAGCAAGGCATCAAGAAGCAACCCGGAGGCAAGAGCATTCCTGCGAAATCTGGCTGCCGCCACTGACGAACAGCATCCCGACGCGCAAGGCCGGATCACGTTGTCGGCCGACCACCGCCGCTACGCCAACCTGTCGAAGGACTGCGTGGTCATCGGATCGGTTGACTACCTCGAGATCTGGGATGCACAGGCTTGGCAGGAATACCAACAGACCCACGAAGAGAACTTCTCCGCAGCCAGCGATGAAGCACTCGGCGACATTATCTGAGGCGCGTGCCCGTGCACCGTGGCCTCTGCCCGAACCGACCCTGACGTACTTCCCCAACGCCAGGTTCGTGCTGTCGGACAGGGACCTCGATGCAGGGGCCCGCCGAGCCGCCCACCAATTCAACGGGCGATCGCAAGGGCGGCGCAGCCGGTCGCAGCGGTTCGCCCGCCATGCCTTACGTCGGGAAGGTGTTGTTGTGCCTGACGCCACTGGTGGATTCGGTCATGTGCCAGTGCTGCTCGAGCGCTGCGTCGCGCTGCTCACCCCCGCGCTCACGCGGGAGAATCCGGACGGATCTGGGGCTGTGCTCGTCGACGCGACCATCGGTGCCGGCGGTCACGCCGAACGGTTTTTGACCGAGCTGCCCGGGCTGCGGCTGATCGGCATCGACCGCGACCCGACCGCGCTCGACATTGCCCGCACCCGCCTGGCGCAATTCGCTGACCGGCTCACCCTGATCCAGACCCGCTATGACGGAATCGGCGATGCTCTGATCCAATCCGGTTACACTGCAACCGAATCCGTGGACGGGATACTCTTCGATCTCGGCGTCTCTTCGATGCAGCTCGATCGCAGTGAGCGCGGTTTCTCCTACGCCCAGGACGCGCCACTGGACATGCGGATGGATCCCACCGCAGTGCTGACTGCCGCTGAGATCGTGAACACCTACGATGAGGCCGCGCTCACCGACATTCTGCGCCGGTACGGCGAGGAGCGCTTCGCCCGCCGCATCGCCACACACATCATCCGCCGCCGCGCACGCACGCCGTTCACCTCGACCAGCGAGCTGGTAGAGCTTGTCTACCAAGCGGTTCCGGCGCCGGCCCGGCGCACGGGCGGCCACCCCGCCAAGCGGATATTCCAGGCGCTGCGTATTGCGGTCAACGGCGAGCTGGACGCATTGCGCGACGCCATGCCCGCCGCGCTGGACGCCCTGGCCACCGACGGACGCATCGTGGTGCTGGCCTACCAGTCGCTTGAGGACCGCATCGTCAAACGAGTGTTCGCCGAGGCCGTCACCTCCAGCACACCACCGGATCTACCGGTCGAACTCCCTGGGCACGGACCGCAATTCAGCTCGCTGACGCGCGGCGCCGAACGCGCCGGCGACGTCGAGGTCCGACAAAACCCGCGGAGTGCCCCGGTGAGATTGCGTGCTTTGCAACGCCTGACATCGGGGCATGAGACAGCGAGGAGGGGAGGCTGATGAAAGCCAAGCGTGAAACACCACCACCGCGCGGCGGGGATCGTCGGCGCTCGCAGAGCGGAACTTCCCGGAACTCCGGGCGTCGGCCGGCCGATGCGACCCCTGCGCGTCGGGCTCGTTCACGCACCGGTAAAGCGTCAGCGCCGGCCCGTGAGCCGCGAACGTCGCGATTGGCGCCGCAGACCACACCGATCTCCCGGCCAGCCGAGCGGCCGGCCCGACCCAAGAACGCCAGCCAAGCCAAGGCGCGGGCGAAGGCGCGGAAAGCCAAGGCACCCAAAGTTGTTCGACCCCCATTGCGGGAACGTCTGCTCAACCGGATGTCATCGATCGACCTACGGCCGCGTACCTTGGTGGCCAAAGTGCCGTTCGTGGTGCTCGTGATCGGTTCTCTCGGCGCGGGGTTGGGCCTCACGTTGTGGTTGTCCACCGACTCTGCTGAGCGGTCCTACCAGCTGGGCAGTGCCCGCCAGCAGAATCGGCTGTTGCAGCAGCAGAAGGAAGCGCTGGAGCGAGATGTGCTGGAGGCAGAATCCGCACCCGCGTTGGCCGAGGCGGCCCGCGGCCTGGGAATGATTCCCAGCAGGGACACCGCGCACTTGGTCCAGGACCCGTCAGGCAATTGGGTGGTGGTCGGTACTCCCAAGCCTGCTCAAGGGGTTTCGCCGCCGCCGCTCAACACCAAACTCCCGGACGAGAAGCCGGCGCAGCCTCCGGCTCCACCGGGGAACACGGCTGAGGTGCCGAAGCGGGTGTTGCCGGGCAGCGGCGCTACGGCTGTACCGCTGGCGCCTGGGCCCGACACGATGGTCCGCACCCCTGACGGGGCCACCACGCTGGGCACCGAGCACTTCCCGGCACCTGGCACACCTCCACTGCCGGCTGCCGGACCGGGCCCACAACCGCCAGCTGCGCCGGCCGCGCCCGGGTTGCCGCC
>NZ_JBATXN010000123.1:0-3102 GCF_049673265.1 Mycobacterium sp.
TGGCTACACCAGCATCTACGAGGACGTCGAGCACGTGGCGCTGGTCCGGGGTGAGATCGCCGGGCCGAACTACGACGGCGACGACGTGCTGGTGCGGGTGCACTCCGAATGCCTGACCGGAGACGTGGTCGGATCACGCCGCTGTGACTGCGGGCCGCAGCTGGACGCCGCGATGGCGATGGTTGCGCGCGAAGGCCGCGGCGTGGTGCTCTATATGCGCGGCCACGAGGGCCGCGGCATCGGCCTGATGCACAAACTGCAGGCCTATCAGCTGCAGGACGCCGGCGACGACACCGTCGACGCCAACCTCAAACTCGGATTGCCCGCCGACGCAAGGGATTACGGGACCGGTGCGCAAATCCTGGTCGACCTCGGCGTTCGTTCGATGCGCCTGCTGACCAACAACCCCGCCAAACGGGTCGGGCTGGACGGGTACGGCCTGCACATCATCGAACGGGTGCCGCTGCCGGTACGCGCCAACGCCGAGAACATTCGATACTTGATGACCAAACGTGACCGGATGGGCCACGACCTGATCGGACTCGACGACTACGACGAATCCGTGCATCTGCACGGCGAATTCGGGGGAGCTCTATGAGTGGAGGCGCCGGTGTGCCGGATATGCCGGCACACGACGCGTCCGCGGTGAGCCTCGCGATCGTCGCCAGCACGTGGCACACCGAAATCTGCGACTCGCTGCTGGCCGGTGCCCGCAAGGTGGCCGACGACTGGGGCGTCAAAGATCCGACAGTTGTCCGGGTGCTGGGTGCAATCGAGATTCCGGTGGTCGCCCAGGCATTGGCCCGCGGTCATGACGCCGTCGTCGCATTGGGCGTGGTAATCCGAGGGGCTACACCGCATTTCGACTACGTGTGCGATGCGGTCACGCAAGGATTGACCCGGGTCTCGCTGGATGAGTCGAAGCCGGTCGCCAACGGAGTACTGACCACCAACAGCGAAGAGCAGGCGCGCGATCGGGCCGGCCTGCCGACGTCGGCCGAGGACAAGGGTGCTCAGGCGACGGCCGCGGCCCTGAGCACCGCGCTGACCCTGCGCGATTTGCACGAAAAGCCGTGATCGTCAAGCCGAACCAGGACAGCTGGGATGTGCAAGTTCGTCCACATCTGACACCGTATTTCGCATACGGGGCGGCGTTTGTGATCGCTGCGGCGCACATCGTGGTGGGCCTGCTGCTCAAGATCAAGTCCAGCGGCGTGATCTTCCAGACCGCCGATCAGGTGGCGATGGCGGGGCTGGGCCTGGTGCTTGCCGGGCTAGTGTTGCTGTTCGCCCGACCACGGCTGCGGGCCGGTGCGGCCGGGCTGTCGGTGCGCAACCTGCTCGGCGAGCGCCTGGTGCCGTGGTCGAACGTGGTCGGGGTGTCGTTTCCGGCCGGCGCACGCTGGGCACGGATCGATCTCCCCGACGACGAGTACATCCCGTTGATGGCGATCCAGGCCGTCGACAAGGACCGCGCGGTCGACGCCATGGACGCGGTACGAACGTTGCTGGCGCGTTACCGATCTCCGCGCGAGCAGACGTGAAAGTCCGCTATTTCGGGATGCGGTTTCACGGAGTTAGCTGCGCCGGCCAACGGACATGATTAGAGGGTGCGATAAGCGGCAGCAGGTGCGGTGATCGCACGTAGTCTTCTGTGGTGCGCTTGTCGTGGCCGTTGATCGGCCGCTCGGAGGAGACGGGAGCTATCGCGGCCGCCATCTCGGCTTCGGATGCTTCCGGGATCGTTGTCTACGGAGCGGCGGGTGTGGGCAAGAGCCGGCTCGCGCGTGAGGCCCTCTCTGCAGCTGAGTTGGAGGGATTCGAATGCCGGTGGGCGGCCGGCACATCTTCGGGACGGGCGATTCCGCTCGGTGCTTTCACCGCGTGGGCGCCGTCGGGTGTGACCGATACCGTTCAGTTGCTGCGCGGAGTGATCGAGTCGCTGACGGCCGTATCTTCGGGCGCCACGGTGGTGGTGTGTGTCGACGACGCGCATTTGCTCGATGATTTGTCGATTTTCGTTGTGCACCAGATCGTTCAGCGCGGCGCAGCGAACGTAATTCTCACCATTCGCGACGGTGAACGAATCGCCGCCGCTGTGCAGGAGATATGGACGGTTGGCCAATTCGACCGGCTCGACCTGCAGCCACTGTCGGTGGATGAAACGACCACGCTGCTGTCGGCAACGTTGGATGGACCGGTGGATCCAGCTGCCGCTGAGCGGCTGTGGAAGCTAACGCGCGGCAACGTTTTGTATCTGCGCAACATCGTGGAACAGGAGGTCGCTGACGGCCGAATCGTGCAAAGGGATGGGTACTGGTGCTGGCTCGGTGAGTCCGTCATGCCGCCCGGCCTGGTTGAGCTGATCGAATCCCGCATCGGAGCCCTGCCCGCGCCGGTTAGCCATGTGATTGACGCACTGGCGGTGGGGGAGCCCATCGAACTGGCGGCCCTGCGGCGCATCGCCGATCCGGCGGCGGTCGAGGAGGCCGACACCCGTGCCCTCATCACGCTCGAACCCGTAGTTGGCGGCGTGGAGGTGCGGGTGGCGCATCCGCTCTATGGTGAGGTGCGCCGCAGGCGCGCTGCACCAACCCGGCTACGACGGTTGCGCGGACTGGTCGCGGCCGAACTCGCCGCGGCCGATGACCGCGACGACATCCAGGTCGTGGTGCGCCGCGCCACGTTGAGTCTCGACTCTGACCTCACGCCCGACGCCGACCTACTCGTAAGAGCAGCCCACGGCGCCGTCTGGCTGGCGGATCTGCCCCTCGCCGATCGACTTGCAGCAGCGGCGACCCGTGCCGGAGCGGGACCGGAGCCGAACTTTGTACGCGCCCATGCACTTTCGTGGCTGGGTCGTGGCGAGGAGGCCGACGCGGTGCTCACCGAGATTCACACCAGCGAGTTGACCGACGTCGATCACGCCAGATTCGCCTTCCTGCGGGCCAGCAACATGCTGTGGGCACTAGGTGACCCTGCACGCGCGAAAGAAATCATCGACGACGCGGCGTACAACGCATCATCGCAGGCGCGTAGCTACATTGATGCCTTCCTTACGGTGTACTGGTTTGCGACGGACCAGCCGGATGTGGCGAAACA